>DASSCH010000082.1:0-23896 GCA_035697905.1 Nitrososphaeraceae archaeon | reverse complement strand
CGTACCCTAATAGATAAGCACCGAATAACTGATTAATGAGAATATCTATTATCCTGGCTGGGTAATCGATACCAAACCCACGTATAACCCCATTCCTATCCTTTGACGGAAGAATGGCAATTGAATTGTCATTGCTAAGTTCCATTAGAATGGTATCTCCTTTCTTGAGCTGATTTTCGCGGACCCAATTAGCCGGAAGTGATACGAGCGTGCTACTTCCTATTTTCTGAAGCCGACGAGCATATGAGGCCATATAAATTTAAATATATTTAAACTAATTAAACATTATTCTTATATTATCAATAAATCCTAAATTAAGCAATGGCTAGGTTACTCTCAGATATTGTTGCGACGTCTTCGGCATTCAGTCCAGGCCATGTTACAGGGATATTTGCTCCCGTTGAACCCGTGCAGATGGATATTCTTAGCAAGGGTTCGATAGGAGCAGGGTTTTCAATTTCTAATGGCGTAACTACGACAGCTCAAATCTTTGAAGCTAAAACCAAAGGCTATGGCATTTCCATTGATGGTATTCAAATGCAAAAGGCGCCTGTATCATCGTATGTAGCGGAACACTATCTAAATCTAATTGATAAACCCGTGTTTCTACAGATTAGCCACACTACAGAGATACCCATTGGATTTGGTCTTGGCTCAAGTGGCGCGGGAGCATTGAGTCTATCTTATGCCTTAAACGATTCGTTGAAGTTAAGTCTTAGCACAGTGGAGGCTGCTCAGGTTGCTCATTGTGCAGATATTGCATGCAAAACAGGGCTGGGCACGGTTGCTGGGTTATATGCAGGAGGGTACGAAATTCGGTTGAAGCCAGGTGCTCCGGGAAAGGGACTGACATTAAAAAAGGAACTTGACGACTACGTTGCAGCTATCCTCTGCATTGCACCGATATCAACTAAGACAATACTGAGTAATCAATTGATGAACATAAATAGTAAAAATTTCTGTTCCAGATGGCTGTTGAACAGATTGAAAGCAGTGGATGAGATTGAAGGATTTCTGGACGCATCATTTAGTCTTGCCAATGCCTTAGGCTTAACTGATGGCATTTGTAATGGTCCGATTAGGGCTCTGAAATCTGAAGGATTCAAATGCAGTGTTGCATTATTTGGCCAAACAGTGTTCACGATTATACGACGCGAGTCAGCAAAGGAGGTGCGAGCATGTCTGAGTAAATTTGAAGGAAAATTAATCGAAGCTAGCATAGATTCGATCGGCGCTCGAATGATATGCGAATGTAAGTATGCGATTTAGTATCCCAGAAGATCATCCGAGGGCATCATCCTTAAAAATAAGGGAAATGCTCGTGGATGGATTGAGGAATGGACTTGTGGTTGAAGAAGGCCTGATCGCTCATGGAAGAGGAGAGACCTTTGACTATTTGATTGGCGAGAAAACTACATCAAGTGCCTTCAGGGCCATCAACACTGCCGCGGCGCTGTTACTTACTTCTTGCCATCCCATCATATCTGTAAACGGGAATTTTGCTGCTTTGTGTGGGAAAGAACTAATAGAGCTGAGTAATGCGTGCGGGGCACCGATCGAGGTGAATCTATTTTATCATTCAATGCGAAGAGAGCGCGCTATAAAGAATCATCTCCAAAGATTAGGGGCAACGGATGTTCTGGGAGTAGGCAGAGATAGGTCTGCAATCGTTCCCAACTTGAATGGGGAACGAAAGCACATTGATCCAAGGGGGATTTCAGCTGCTGATACTGTATTTGTTCCGTTGGAAGACGGAGACAGGACTGAAGCCCTGATAAGCATGGGTAAAAAAGTAATAGCAGTTGATTTAAATCCACTTTCAAGGACCTCAGTCCATGCTACTATATGCATAGTTGATAACGTCGTCAGGGTTATCCCTATTTTGATTCAAAAGATATTGGAGCTTAAGAGCAAGAACAGAGATTCCTTAACAAACATGATTAGTAAATTTGACAATTTTAGAAATTTGGATGAAAGTCTAAGACTCATACGGCTTGGAGGTTCTGAGATTAGTGAAACCATATAGCAATCGATCTAGGAAGAAAACGGTGTTCGAAATCGTGGATACAAAGAAAAGAGGAGAAAAGCTGGCAGTTTTAACTGCTTACGATTTTTCTATGGCTTCCATTATTGATATGAATGACATTGACATAATACTCGTAGGAGACAGCGCAGGAATGGTAATGCTTGGATATCCAAACACTATCCCAGTAAACATGGTAGAAATGTTATTATTTTGTAGGGCAGTATCTAATGCTACAACCAATGCAATGCTAACTGTGGATATGCCATTTGGGTCATATCAAAATAGCATCGACAAGGCGATCTCAAATGCAGTAAGGATGATCAAAGCTGGTGCAGATTCAATCAAGGTCGAGGGCGGCGAGGAGATATTTGATCGAATAAAAGCCCTGGTAGATATAGGAATACCGGTAATGGGACATATTGGATATAAACCTCAGACTTCGAGCATGTGGAATTCTTCAAAAGCTGCTGGAAAAACCAAGGAATCAGCCCTAAAACTCTTGCATGATGCGAAGGTTATTGAGAAGGCAGGAGCATTTAGTATAGTACTTGAAATGGTAACGACTGAAGTGGCTAAAATAATATCCAAGAATTTATCGATACCAACTATAGGAATAGGTTCTGGACCTGACTGTGATGGTCAAGTTTTGGTAACTTATGACATGTTGGGAATTTATCAAAACTTGAAGCCAAAGTTTGCAAAGAAGTATTTGGATCTAAACCAGTTAATTACCGCATCTGTTCAAACTTATTCACGTGAGGTAAAATCGGGGATATTCCCTAGCAATGAGAATGTTATTCATATGGATTCTCATGAATATGAAGAATTATTGAACGAATGTGGTCTCCGAGCTAGCAAATGAAAAAGCGTCCATATCGTCCAACTAGGGATATTTATTGCACTGAGGGAAATGACCTAGTAAACACCCGGATCGTACTTTGTATTACAGGCAGCGTTGCCGCATACAAGGCAATTGACGTCGCCAGATTGCTAGTTAAGCATGGAGCCGAGGTCTTCGCAGTTATGAATCATGGGACGTCAAAAATATTTCTATCCAATGAGATGATGAAATGGGCAACAGGAAATGATGTGGTTACTGAATTGACTGGTAATTTGGAGCATATTTCTTTGGGTGATCAAAATATTACCGACATGGTCATAGTTTATCCCTGTACCGCAAATACACTTGGAAAATTAGCTAATGGAATAGATGACACTGTTGTGACATCTGTCCTGACTGTTGCTCTTGGATCCGATATCCAGATTGTTGTCTGTCCTGCGATGCACGAAGCAATGTACTCCAATAAGATCATACAGGGGAACATAAACAAGCTCAAGGCAAACGGAGTAGAATTTTTGGAACCACGAATAGAACAAGGAAAAGCCAAACTGATTACTGCCAGTGAGCTTCTTAGGTACATTCAAGATAGTCAGGCAGGCAATAACAATAAAAGCAAGAAATTGGCAGGGAGCAGTTTCTTGATTACTGCTGGTAGTACTGCTGAACACATCGACCCTGTTCGAGCTATCATGAATTTGAGTAGTGGAAAGATGGGTATGTCACTTGCGAAGGAGGCATATGACAGAGGGGCAAGTGTGACATTAATTTATGGACATGGATCGGTGAACCCTGGCACTTATCTGGAACCTCGGGATATAGAAATTCAAAGAGTGAATACAGCTCAAGAGATGTCTGAATCAGTGATGTCAAAACTATCTGAGAAGAAATTTGATGTAGTTATACTTACTTCAGCTACTTCTGATTTTTCTGTTGCTAAGAGATGGGAAACCAAAATCGAAAGTTCTCTACAAAAGGTGGAAATCACCCTTGTACCAACTGAAAAAATTATCTCAAAGATAAAGAGTGTATGTAAATATAGTATTTTCTTAGTTGGATTCAAGGCCGAATATAATGTTGAACCTAGAGTTCTTATTGAAAAGGCTTACACTAAACTTCTAGAAGCAGGTGCGGATTTGATTGTAGCAAATGATGTAGGAAAAAGGAATACAGGATTTGGTTCGGAGAATAATGAAGTCTACATAATCGATTCACAAAAGAACACCATACATTTACCGATTCAATCAAAAGATAAGATAGCCGCACAATTATTGGATTCAATTGAAAGAAAACATCTTTCCAAAACTCCTAACCTAAACAAATCAGATCCTTAGGAAAGCGATTTAAGTTAGAGATCGTATTACTGATTTCGGTATCGTCATCTTCGCTGTCTGCAGTTTTGATTATGACACTGTCCTCAATTCGCACTCCAAACTTGCCGTTTATATAAACACCTGGTTCAATCGTTACACACATCCCTGGCGTTATCTTTTCTGTTCCAGTTTTGCTAATCCAAGGCGACTCATGCACTTCCAATCCTATTCCATGACCTGTGGAGTGTACGAATTTACTTCCATAACCTCTATCAACTACTAAGTTTCTGCAGGCCAGATCAACATTTACAAAATTTGTTGCTGATCGCAGTGAGTCCAAAGCAATTTGTTGTGCATCTTTTACACATTCATAGACTTGCTTTATTTCTTCAGTCGCATGACCAATAACAAATGTTCGGGTAGCATCAGCCACGTATCCCCCATATTGAACTACCAGGTCAACAATTACTGTATCCCCTCTAGAGAATGGTCGAGTAGTGATCTCAGAATGAGGAAAGGCAGCGTTAGGACCACCAGCAATAATAAATGGATATCGAGTACTCTTGTAGGAGACCAGCGTTGCCCCAAGAAGAAATGTTTCAGACACAAGTATTGCCATTAATTCAATTTCTGTCCTATTCTCCCTAATTTGTTCAGTACTTAATTTAAACAAATGGTCAATAATTCTTGCAGATTTAGAGATATTTTCCTGTTCATCAAGATCCTTTATGATTCGAGTCATGGTAAAGGGTTTGTTATTCACTTTTACGTTCCTTCCACCAAGTTTTTCAGTCATCGTCTTAATAGTATGAAAATCGGTACTATCTGTACATACCGATTTTCCCGCTAATTCTTCGATTACCCGTAAAAGCATGTCTTTTCCTCTTTCTGCAGATATTACCTCACATGAAAGAGCGGCTTCTTGAGCTCTTTCCGTTTCAAGAGCGGGAGTAATAATCTTCGTACTTTCACTATTACAAATGCCTACCGACTCACCCCAAAAACCTGTCAGATAAAATGTGTCTTCAGGATTAAATGATACCACTGTACTACATTCAATCTTTTCCGCGTAGTCCAATACTCGCTTCCTATGATCCTTGACCAGCATGGTTAACTTGTTACATACCTCAATAGCCAATTAGGTAATAAACGTAATTGTATAAATAACGGATGATGCTCCACGGTATTGAGACTTAAATGGAATATCTGGTAATGCTCCCTGGGCCCACCAACGTGCCAGGCAGAGTAATGAATGCCATGCTATCCCCCATAATTAATCATAGAAGCGACGACTTTCGATGCCTCTACAGGGACGTTGTGGATAGAACCCAGCGCGTGTTTCAAACCTCAAATGATGTAGTCGTTCTAACTGCATCGGGGACCGGCGCGGTAGAAGCATCAGTTATAAATCTGGTCAAGAAGGGCGACAATATTGTAATTCCTGTCAATGGGGAATTTGGGGGAAGATTGGCTGACCTCATTGATAATTTGGGCGGCAATTCCATTCGGATTAATTCAAAATTTGGAGAGAATCCACCGCTTGAACAAATTGAGGACGCATTTGAGACAAACAAGGACATAAAAGCTCTCTATGCGGTATATAATGAGACTTCAACCGGTACAACCCTAAGATATTTAGAGAAGCTAGGGCAACTTTGTTTCAAGTATGGGTCCCTCTTCATTGTAGACGCTGTTTCAATTTTAGGGGGGGACGAGCTTCCTGTGGACAAATGGGGAATAGACGTGTGCATGACTGCATCTCAAAAGGCTCTCGCCGCACCACCAGGTGTTGCACCTATATCCATAAGCGCGAAGGCAAAGAAACAGATGACCGATAGTCCTCCGCCAACCCAGTACTTCAACTTAAAAAGATATTTCAAATATTTTGGAGACAGTGGAGAAACTCCCTTTACTCCTGCATTGCCCTTATTGTTCGCTTACCGAGAAGCTTTGGAGATGGTATTGGAAGAAGGACTAGAACAAAGAGTTGAGCGTCATAGGAGGTGCGCCAATGCGTTCTATACCGGGTTGAGTGAGCTAGGTTTCACTCCTTTCGCGCACCCAGAAGCAAGGAGCAACGTTGTATTAGCCTTTAACTACATACCTGGCATCGAAGATAAGGAATTCAGAAAAATACTTGGAGAACATTTCCGAGTTCTAATTGCTGGAGGGTTTGGCGAGTTGAAAGGAAAAGTATTTAGGATAGGCTCCATGGGTGAGGTAGATCGATATCATGTAATTAGAACTTTATCGTCTATCGCATCGACAATGAAAATGATGGGTATTCAAACCAAAGCCGAAGCCATACCTATTGCAATGAAAGCCTTGAATGTTTAAAGGTAAATCTCTAGCAAGGAACACTCAAAGTTAATATATGGTACTTCGATAGCGACAAGTATGCCCTTAGAGAAAGGATCGCTCATACTCTTAGATTACACAGCTAAGATAAAGGATACTGATAATATTATTGAAACCACCATTGAAGAGGATGCCAAAAAATCTGGCACCCATGATCCTTCCCGTAAATATGAACCAAAGCTAATCTCGGTCGGAGAAGGCTGGGTCTTGAAGGGGCTGGACGAAGCCTTGTCCAGAGCAAATGAAGGCGATAAGATGGACGTGGAAATATCACCAGATAAGGGATTTGGCGAAAGAGATTCTAGTAAGATCCGAATGATTCCTCAAAGGAAGCTCGGTGACAGAGCAGATGAGGTCTCTATCGGTGATGAGATCGAAATAGAAAAACGAAAGGGCATAGTCAGGTATGTAGGATCAGGAAGAGTTCAACTTGATTTCAATCATAGGTATGCCGGTAGAGTTCTACTCTACAATATCAATGTGGTTAAGAAGATTCAGACAGACGATGATAAAGTAAAGTCGTTGACAAGAAGATGGATACCACTAAAAGATGATAAGATCAAATTTGAAATGAAAGGTCCGATTCTAGAGCTGATCCTCCCGGAGGAAACTTTCCTTTTGGACGGAATACAAATCATAAAGGGCGCAGTTTCAAATGAAATTTTCAAGTATGTACCCTCAATTACATCAGTCAGATTCATTGAAGAATATGTCAGTCGAGAGAAGGTTCAAAAGGATAATAATATTGAAGAGCAAGGAAGCAAGAAGGTAGAAGAGCAAGGAAGCAAGTAAAATCTCACTTACCTCTAGTTCGAACTACTCGTCCAACGCGGCTCAAATCACCTTTGCTGCTTTTGCAAGATTAGCTGCCTTAACTTTGTCTAATTTTTCTCTATTAAGGATAGTAAACCTGTCGGGTCGTAAAGAACTTGCTAATACCAGCGACTGGACCACTTCATCTTCGGTCAGATTGATCTGTTTTCCTCTTGTTGGGGCTCCAAATAAAGCCAAAGTCTCGACTATCTTTTCCCAATCCAATCCATGCAACTTTGCCATCATAATAGTCCCAATACCGACTCGTTCTCCGTGAAGTCCAGAATTCTTACCGGCCACATATTCGACAGCGTGGCTAAATAGATGCTCGGAGCCAGAGCATGGTCTGCTGCTCCCTGCAATGCAGGACGCTACCCCTGCGCTTATAAGGGCCTCTACTACAGTTCTTAAGCCATACAAATTATCCTTCACAAGATTTTGACCTTCATCGAGAATTATCTTTGCACTCAAGTATGCAAGATTCGCAGCATATGTTCCATAGTATTCATCTACTTCGTCTCTGGCAAGCTCCCAATCCTTGACGGCTGTGATCTTACCAACAAGGTCACCACAGCCGCTTATCATTAAACGACGTGGAGCTTTTGACATCAGTTCGACATCCGCCAGTACGCCGATAGGAGTTTTTGCCTTTATTGAATACGGTTTGTCAGATCCCTTCATTGAAACGAAAGGGCTTGATATCCCGTCGTGTGAAGCAGAGGTAGGGACGCTTATGAAAGGTCTACCTAAATTATATGCAGTCATCTTGGCGAGGTCGACAGATCGCCCTCCGCCTTGTCCAACTATAACATCAGGGGAATACTTCTGAAGTGTTCTAGCTAATTTCTCTGCTTCATCGATATTGGCGTCTGCGGCCACAAACCATTTGTATTCGCTTAGAGCTGCATCTTTCATGGACTTTTGGGATATTACTTGGGTCCTCTCCTTTACTATCTCGCCGCTGATAAATGCTACTCTTGAGAAAGAGTGGTCGAGCTGCTGAATAAAATCACCCAATCCCACAATAACGGCTGATCCTATCAGTATCTTCCTCGGCAATTCCATTAAATGCGATTCCTGGGTCAATGGTAAGATATCACAAAGCTACTTTACCATCGCTTTATCCTATCTATAACCGTATCTGGAGGAATTGGATGTGTGAAATGCACTTATGCTCCGAAATTTCCTCCATCCAACACTTAGAAGTAGGAGCAGCTTATAATGGCTGAATGACTTGAAATTCTTCCACCGACAATATAATCAATTACTAGAATAGTCGATACATCATTGATTTCCAAGAATTACGTTCCCAAGTCGAAGATTGGTATTGTGATAAAGGATCGGATCCCTTCTAGTGTTATTCAAAATATAATCTGAACTATTTCTTAGATACCGGGTTCAACATACATTTACATGCTAACACTAACAAATAGTAATTTCACGTATTCTCCATATTGTAAACATTTACAGTTTGAGTGTGTTCGAGAAGATCCAACTGAGAGAGCTCATATTCATTCGCTCTGAAAATTCAATGCATTGTAAGCAACTAGCCCTAGAAACTTGACCTTCCTTTTGCGGCTATGTTCAAACAACTGCAACTCCTACAACGATAAAGGGGTCTCGATAGGCGTTACTACTGGCATCTTGAAATGACTGTGAATCCAAATATATTTCTCCTCTGCAGTTACGTGTTTCATTCAGTATTCACAAATTCTAGATAGGTCGAACATCTAGAATGGTAATATTAATCAAGATTCAGATGCAACCCATTCCATGTCAAAGTCGAATTACTTCGAATTGTAAATTGCTAAAAATTGAATTCTCCTTATGTTTAACGCCAAGCATATATATGCATGGGTGTGAACGTTGATAGCCTATGATTCGTGAACAGACAGGACAGAATTTCATGGTAAGAATATTAAATACATTGCCTTCAGAGTCTGGGCTCACGCGCATAGAATATGAGGGACCAAGAATCGCTTTGTTCTCTACTAATCCTGCTTATTTTATTTTAAATAGTAACATCGTTTCAAATATGGTTAATACGGTGAAAAAGAGGATTGTTGTTCGAACTGATGAGTCAATCAGGAGATCAGAGGCAGAATGCGCTGATGCATTGCGCACGGTACTACCTAGTGGTATTAAGATTTCAAAATTACTATTTGATCCTGCACTTGGCGAAGTTACAGCTTTGGTCGAAGATTTGACAAGGGAATACTCAATAAACGATCAAGACAATGCTTTATTATCTGAAAAAACTGGATGGAGATTCTTGATCAGACGCTCCCCAAAGGATCCTGAATTATTGGAACAGATTAACACCATAATGGTTCGGAGATCCAATGAACGAATTCGATTCTATAAAGAAGTAGGTGAAAAGATCTTTCGCCCAAGATTAAACGAAAGGACTGAAGTCAGCCTAGTTTTGCTGGGTGGATTCAATGAGATAGGTAGATCCTGCATTTTAGTCACTACCAATGAGAGTAACGTCCTTCTTGATTGTGGTATTAATTCATTTTCTAATGATCTTACGACCTTCTCACCCCGGTTTGACGTTACTGGTCTTAATATAGACGACATTGACTGCGTGCTACTGAGTCACGCGCATTTAGATCACTCTGGTTTCCTACCTATCCTGTTCAAGCATGGTTACAAGGGACCAATATACTGTACTGAACCTACTATTCCTTTGACTTATTTGCTGCTTAAAAGTAATCTATTGCAAAAAGAAGAGTTGGGCTTCATGTATCCCACTTCAAGTGAAATCGAGGACGTCATCAGTCATATGATACCATTACCGTACGCGGTAGTTACCGATATTACCCCTGATATTAGGCTAACACTTGCTAACGCAGGTCATATTTTGGGATCATCAATTACTCATCTACATTTTGGAAATGGCGACCACAATTTAGTATATACTGGTGATTTTAAATTTGGTAGATCATTAGCGCTGGAAAACGCATATTGGAACTTCCAACGGGTGGAGACTCTTATAGTTGAATCCACTCTGGGAGGTAAAGAAGACATCCTTCAATCAAAAGATGAATTGAACCAAAGACTATTGGAGTTGATAAACAGCTGCTTAACTCAAGGTGGAAATTTGCTTTTTCCCATTTCTATTGTGGGACAATCTCAAGAGCTGATATTGACGTTAAGCAATTTTGCGAAGACAGGTTTGCTTTCTGCAAGGATTTGTATAGAGAAATCGGTAAGTGAGGCCAGTTCAATCTACGAGACCTATATGGAATATCTCTCAAAAGAAATCAAACAGGAAATTGATGGATATTCTATAGACATGTTCAGACCGCCAAAATCTCAGATTGTTGAATCCAAGAAGCTTAGGAAAGGCTCACATCTGATAATCTCACCTTCATCAATGCTAACGCATGGCCCATCTGTCAGTTATCTTGAACAAATTTGCGAAGATCCTATCAGCGCCGTTGTCTTAACCTCCCAGCCATTGCCAAACACTCCAGCCCGCAGTCTGATAGAAGGAAAGAAGGATTTGCAGATCGAAGGTAAACTGCTGAATATTGAATGTAGAGTAGAAAGCCTTACAGACTTTTCAAATCACTCAGATTATGGGCAGGTTCTGGCATATGTTAAAAGAATGAAACAAAAGCTGCGAAGGGTGATAGTAAATCATGGAGATAAGAGCAAAGCTCAGAACTTGGCTGGGTCGATTAATCGGATTCTTCGACTACACACACAGCATCCTCTTGTTGAAGAAGCGGTGAAGCTAGCATGAAATCATAAACTGCGAAGATCTTATGTACCATCTACCTACTATTGGAATTTTATTTTTTTCTAATGCGAATCAATTGTTGTTCTAGATTGAAAGCCGCTAGGTAAGTTCGTAGGAACCCCTCCAAATTTTTACCTTTGACGGAGTGATTACAACCCGCTCCTCACCCAATCTTGCTATATCCCCACCCGCGGATTGAACAAACTTGTATAAATCATCGATGACTCTTCGTAATTCGTCTACGCTCTTTTGGGCAAGCGGAGTGACTCTAATAATTACGATCATCTGCTTTTTTAGATCTTCTTTAATCAATTGAACTTCGACAGGATCGCGAAGAGTTATTGCTTTCAAATAAACCTGTGTCTCATGCGCTTGCATTAAATTATCTCTTATCCATTCTATGAATTTCAGAAATAATCAAATAGTCATTCTGGTCAAAAGTTATTGACCCGTAAGGTGAGTTAGATCATATCCTCAATTTTCTTACTACTGAATTATCCAACATTTGACAATCTATGTGGGATTCTTTTCGCTGATGAAAAACAGTCAATTTAACGATTTGACCTCTTGGAGCATCGCTGTACCGTCCAACTATCCCTCCTGCGATTGACATTAGATCGTTCCTAAGATCAGAATCTTTTTTGAATCTCAATATTCCCAGCGGTCCAGTAAACTCAATAGCCTCAAAAGAGAAGTCATCGTCGACACAGAGAAATTTCATCATTTCATTTTCGCTCTGGTTTCTCCCAACGATAAGCTTGGCATCAGTTGAAAGCCTGAAATGTCTTCCCACTTTAAGAAGTTCGACGTCGTTAAGTGTCGGAACTCCATCAGTATGCTCAAAAAGATCTTTAACCCTCTTTGAGAAGCATGGATCGGTAAGAAGACAACCACCTGCAGAATTTGGAGGATCCTGAATTCCAAACTGCTTCGCCAATGCCAACTGTTCTTTTCGAGATCTACCAGCGATAGAATGAAGCTTACTTCTGTCAATAAAACCTGACGTTTCTGCATCTGAGGGAGGCAGCTTTCTTGCCGAAAGAGGTCTAATTACTTTGCCGACTAAGTCGGATTCTTCCTCAATAGTCCTGAGGGCTTGGCGATGTTGGCTCATAGGCCTCTGGGATAATACTTCTCCTGTCACCAGGTACGAAGCTCCAATGGTCTCCATATGATCCTTCGCAGCCTCATACATCATTGCCCTACAATCGATGCATGGGTTCATACCAGATCCAAAACCATGTTTCGGATTCTTGAGCATTGCAAGATAATTATCTCCAAAATAAACCGTTTTTAATCTAATCCCAAGTGAGTCCGCAACTTCCTTTACTCTGTGGCCACATCCCTTTCCACAATCAAAGTCACAAAATGGAGTTTTTATTGCGACTGCTTCCACTTCAATATCCTGATTCAGTATTAGTCTTGTGGAAAGATTGCTATCCAACCCCCCTGAAAGTAGCGCAACTGCCTTTGGTTTCTTCATGTTAGAGGGTTTTGATTCAGGTGAAGATGACATTAATAATGATGATGCTTAGGTTTGGGTATTATATCGTTTGCCCCATCTGGATTTGAACAGCAATAGTTCTGTCGGGTTGTACGGTGAAATCTAAGTATATCGTTTATAGGATGGAAACCAGAATATAGGACATGAAAAATTCTATAGGAAAATTCATGACGGCTAAATTGTCATATATTCTTCAATCCAATACAGCACAGGAGGCGGCCATAAGAATGGACGAGGACAGTGCCTCTGCATTGGTAGTGTTGGATTCGAATGAGACGCCTATTGGAGTTGTTACCCACAGAGACTTGGTAAGAAGTTCATGTATTGAAGATGTTCCTTGTAACAGTATCCTAGTCCAAGACATAATGTCTACTCCGATTGTTACAATTGACCCTTATTCTCCAGTTGAGACAGCGGCAGATGTAATGAAACAGAACAATGTTAGACATCTCCTGGTCGTGGAGAGTGAGATGCCAAATAAGCCTCTTGGGATCTTAAGCTCTCGTGATTTTGCATTGTACATAGAAAATGAAAACGGAGAAAAATGACTCATTTTACCTGTCCATGACCAACGATTATATTGGAGATTTGAAATTTCGATATTGAATGACTGTAGAAGCGATATCAAATTTCGACACTTATGCCTGGATAGCTGTCGGGTTATTCGTGCTAGGCATTATCGGCGTTCTAGTCTATGAAAAGTCTGAAGGACGACAGCATTCAACAAGAAACTCAGGAAAGCCTTCCCACGTCGGGTCGTAACTGTTTGGGAACAGAGGCTAAGACAAGAGAATTCTATCGCAACCAGGGTTTCACTAATATCACGAATATTCAAGCCAAATCTCTACCGGTAATTTGTAGAAATATAGATTCGTTACTTATAGCACCAACCGGTTCAGGTAAAACCGAAGCAGCGATCCTGCCAGTGCTAACTTTGATTAAGGAATCGAATCTCGAAAAGTGTAGAGGGATTAAAGCTTTGTATATTACTCCACTCCGGTCGTTAAACAATGACGTATTTAGAAGAATTGAGAAATACGCAAAGTACCTGGGTTTGCGCCTAGAAATCCGACACGGAGATACAAGTGCAATCAAGAAAAAGAAAATGTCCGACAACCCTCCTGATTTACTAATAACTACTCCTGAGACTCTGGGTATCATTCTAACTAATAGCACACTAATAGGACATTTAGCGTCAGTACAATGGGTAATTGTTGATGAGGTCCATGAGCTGCTTCCTAACGAAAGGGGATCTCATCTGGCTGTGAGTCTAGAACGACTGGAAAAGGTTGCCAAAAAGAGGCCAGCTAGAATAGGCCTTTCTGCCAGTGTAGCAGATCCTCGTGAAGCCGGGAGGTTCGTGGCTGGCTCGGGAAGAAACATCGCCGTGTTGATGGACAGGTCCATGAGAGAATATGATATAGACATCAAGTATGTGAATGGATCTATCAACGATGTGTGTCAGGTGGTTCTCACATATGTTGATCCCATGATACAGCAAAAAAAATCGATCTTGGTCTTTACTAACACTAGAGATGAAGCAGAATATATAGGGACCATCCTAAAATCACGTGCCAGATTTGGGGTCGATGTTCACCACGGTTCCCTATCAAAGAACAGTCGGGAAGAAACAGAGAAGAAATTACGTGAGGGTTCTGCCGGACTAGTCGTTTGCACTTCTTCTCTAGAGTTGGGATTGGATATTGGTTCAGTTGATCTGGTTATCCACTACGGATCGCCACGACAGATATCCAAACTTGTTCAAAGAATAGGTCGAAGTAGACATAGTATTCGAAAGTCAGCAAAGGGACTAATTATTACCAGTTCGCATGACGATGAACTTGAAGCCCATGCCATATTGTATCGCACCAGGAAGGGAGAAATGGAAGGCCAAGAAATACATAAGATGCCATTAGACGTAATGGCACATCATCTTGTGGGTATCTCTTTGCAAGGAAGGACATCTATCGCCGTAAGTGAGGCGTTTCAACTGATCAGAAGGTCGTATCCTTTTCGGAACCTTCGAATATCTGATTTGATGATGACCCTCAAGATCCTAGCTGATATTGGGTTAATAAGAATAGACATCGCAGAAAACTCATATAGATATACACTGAGGTCCTACAAGTACTATTTCAATAATCTTTCGATGATTCCTTACGTTCAAAAATTTGAGGTCATAGACATAGTTGGTAAGAGAAAAATTGGGATGTTGGACCAACAATTTGTAGGAGATTATGGAGAAAGAGGAAACGTGTTTGTTTTGAAAGGGCTACAGTGGAAAATTATCTCAATTGATGAAAAGAGATTAGTTGTTAATGTTGAGCCTCTGAGAGGGGTCACAATGAATGTGCCATATTGGGCAGGGGAAACGATCCCAGTTGATTATTTAACAGCTGTCAGGGTAGCCGAAAGCCGCAGACACAACGCCAATTCTGACGTATTCCGTAGTAAAGATACTGTCGAAAATAGTTTGGTCATGTTGAAGGAGCTACCTGGCGCGAAATTGATTTTGATTGAGAGTAATCGAAAGACTAATGCTCTGGTCTTGCATATGCCGTTTGGAACAAGGGTGAACAATACCTTTGCCTCGGTTCTCTCTACGCTCCTTTCTTCACAATTAGGATACGTTGTCGAGAGCAGATCCGATGCTTACAGGATATTGCTCACATCGGCCGGGGCAAGAATAGGAAAACCCCACATCGAACGGGTATTCAAAGACATAGTCGACTGCGAAACTATATTGATTGCTTCGTTCACGGGTACCTATGTTATGAATTGGAAAGTATGGACGGTTGGGAGAAGGTTTGGGATTGTTTCAAAAGAGTCAGTGTACGAAAAGAAAATCGCCAGATTGCTTTATGATAGGTATATGAAGACACCTGTTAGCTCTGAAGCGATACGGGAACTAGTTCATGAAAAATTCGATGTGTTCACCACGAATAAGATTCTTCAGGAATATGCAAATAATATGATTAGGCTTCAATGGGTCGAAGTTGAAGAATTTACTGACCTAGCCAAGCCTACTGTGGAACGCTATCAAAGATTTTCTGCTGCACCACTCAGTTTGGAAACTGGGATCATTGAGCTTGTTAAAGAAAGGCTCCTTAAGACTAAGCATCGATTAATCTGTATTCGCTGTGGAGAGTGGGAAAGAGTATTCGAAACGAAGGATGTACCTGACCTAATTCATTGTAAGAAATGCAGATCCCGCCTAATTACCGCAACCTACGTTTCGGATCTTGAGCTTCCCAGTATTATTGTAAAAAAGCTTAATGGTCTTAAAATCTCAGCCGACGACAGTAGAAGGTTTGATCGAGCATGGAAAATTGCTTCTCTGATTAATAATTTCGGGAAGAAGGCAATCACAGTATTATCAGGTCATGGTATAGGGGCAGACACTGCTGCTAGGGTTCTTCGCAATAGTATCGATGAGTCAACATTGTATAGAAGCATATACGAAGCAGAGAGACAGTATGTACTTACTCGAGGCTTTTGGAATGACTAGTAAACCAAATTAGTTCAAGAAATAGTCAAGATTAGCCGATTCTTTGAATGCTAGAGTAAGGTTTCAATGAAACTTGAAGTTTGCCGTCTCTGTTGGTACTAGTCACAACTCCTCTGATTTTCATTCTCTCTCCAACCTTAAGATCGGTTACAAGACCAGATAAATCTCTCCACCCTAATAGAGTTATTTCAGCTGTATCGTCACCTAGCATGGTCTCAGCCAGAGAAATATTTTCGCCATTTCTCGTAGTAACAGTATTGATTGTGGGTGTCTGAAGCACAATCCCTTCAACCAAATATGGACGGTCAGAATTGGTAATATCTTCAATTTTGGTTTCGAGCAATTCAATTGAAGGGAATGATGAATCATCCTCTATCTCGCTGATAAAGGAATCATCACTCGACAGCGTGATTTGATTGCCAAGAATCATGCTTGGTACGCATTGAATTATTGTGCCCGAACTGAGCGAGGTTTTCGACAAATTAGAATCGATTCTAAGCGTGGAGATCTTCCCATCTTTTTGAAAGGCTAGGCATTCCAAGTAGCCAGTTCCCAAGTCTTTTCCGACAGAGATCAATTTGAGGGCTAGTACATCAGGTTCCGCTGCTGAGTTGGATATATTCAAAGAAGTCCCTTCATCTCCATGTATTTCAAATTCTGAATTTCCGTACTGGGCGTTTCCTCGTTTGATTCTTGCGCCTACGAGGCTTATTTTTGAGCCCACTGCCAAAACCTTGGGAAGCCTCGATTCATCTATATTCCAGATAATTGTTCGCAATGACTTTGTGCCTGCTTCGTCTGATACATTCAACTGAAGAGCCTTGCTGTCCTGACCCCTAGTGTTCTTATATTCCACAATTCTAGGAGAGGACGAAATCCTTCCGAAAATTACGACATTGTCAGTGGGACCGGAAATTTCTGAAATATCACACGCAAAATGGTCCAGTGTTGGTATATCCATAATGCCTTCCTTAATCACTTCTATAGTGCTCATATCTCCAACGTTAAGAACGGGTTTTCCGTCTAGACCTGATTTAACGTAGCCCTTGGTCAACTTGACGAGATCTCCCGGATGTAAACCGGAATCCTCTGGAAATTCCACTCGCTTCTCCCAAAGCTTGAGTCTTATGGTAGCATCTGCGTCAAGAATCGTAATGGTTCTGTTGCGAAGCTCCTCACTATTGTCCCTTCTCATGAAAGTCCTCGTGGGATAGATGGACAATACCCTACCGACAACGCTAATATCTCTGGCCCCCACGTACAAATCCTTTAGTTTCATGAGGCTAGGTTGATTTCGTTCCAGCGAAATACCCAGGTCAGCCGCGACGAGGAATAAAGCCCCCTGGTCCGTCAGGTAACCCGCCCCAATCTTCCGCTTTTTTTCATCTACAAGATTCTTTATCTCTTCTGCGCTGATCTCTGGCTTTTTTTCGAGCAGGATCTCCACCATTGTTTTAAAATCAACTGACATTCAACGGCAACCCCCAGATAAACTCAAATCCCTCTTGACAAGCATATAGTTAGTACCTGCCTATATATTTTGAGAAGCACTCATTTTATGCCTTCTGACCCAAAAGCTAAATATGATGTGATGACAGACTGTCTGCTTGATCGAATCTATTCCGCAAACAAGTTTAAGCCCAGTTTGTCTTCTTCAAAGGTTGATGTCGAGTAGCCATCATCATCATCGTCATAAGCTTATAAACAATTGGAATCGGTGGAACGCTCAGAATAGGCGTCACGAACGTTCAATTCGTTTGCGTGCTTGAAAGGTTCGGCATGGCATGGGATGTAAAGATAACCTATCTATAGCCCTTATTGAACCGCGCTTGGATATTGGCTAGATCTAACGAAACAGATTCTGATTGTACTACAACATGAGAATTTGAGCTAGGGTAATCATGTGCCGTTATTTAAGATTCTATAATCTTCAGTACGCAAAGCACTACATAAATTCATGTCTGAACAATAACTTGCTCAGAAATCGTAAATGGGAACCTAGACCCTTCAAAATTTTCTGTGCCCACTCTCTCCCAATTTATGTTATATGCACGACTAATCCTCTTGCTCTTTACCATTATTTGTGAAGGAAGACTCGTGTACAAATTTTCAACCTTTACTGGATCTTTAGTCATTAAAAGGGATCTTCTCCTTTTCATGAGGTACTTTACAGCGACATTTCTGTGAGTATGGCCTAAAACTGGGATCTGGCTATCATTGACTACCATAATAAACTCCTTTTTGACCATTGCCAAGTAGCCTGTTATTATTTTCATATTAAAGGAGTTACGTTAAATATTCTCGATATTATTCTTAGCTATCCTTCTTCACTACGCTGTTTTTATGAGAATTCTCTCTAGGTCATGCATTTCATGGTGACACGTGTACGAAAGGAAGGGAAAAAATTAGCCTCCACCCGCACCACCACCAATAGTCCCCCAATTGTGTTCCTGGTAAACATCTATGAGCTCATTAACAAGGTCGTCATATGTAAGATCTCGCTTGGAGATTTGCATAGTTTCAGCGAGGATGCTAGATAATCTTCTAAATGTAGAATCCTCTATGAGTAACGATTTCACGTTACAGTATAATGGATAAACTTTATTAGGATATCTACAACCGGCTCTGGCTATCTCAAAGGAGGGCAAATGTACGAGGAAATATTGAATAACTATGGGATCGGCCGGATTTGAACCGGCGGCCTCCAGCGCCCAAGGCTGGCATCATACCAAGCTAGACAACGACCCCGGTCGATTCAGTTTCTTTTTTTTTGACACAGTAGCTCTATATATATCATGATAAAAAGATTCTCCTGGCCCATGAATTATTTACAGTGTTACCAGAAGGCTGGTCAAATAGCGTCCGAAGTTAGGGAATTTGCGAGGAAGACCAACTATATCGGAAGAAGACTTCTGGACATTTGTGATACATTGGAGAATAAGATTATGGTACTTGGAGGACTCCCCGCCTTTCCTGTCAACGTTAGCCTAAATGATGTGGCTGCGCACTATACTGCCGAACCTAATGATGAAATAGAGGTAAAGGATGGTGATGTGCTAAAGATCGATATAGGTGTACAAATTGACGGTTATATAGCTGATACAGCTGTAACAGTTTGCTACGACGCGAAGTATGATCCTCTAGTAAGAGCATCAGAGGCCGCCTTGGCCGAAGCGGTTAGGTTCGCCACAGCTGACACCCGCGTAAACGAGATAGGAAAGATTATTGAAAGCACAATTGCTAAATTTGGCTTCAAACCCATCCAGAACTTGAGCGGTCATTCGTTGGAACAATACACTATTCACGCAGGAAAATCGATACCAAATATACGAACCATAGGACCTTCATTTGGCTTATTGGAAAACCAAGCTTACGCAATCGAACCCTTTGTAACCACAAAGAATGGTCATGGAGTTGTATATGAGGGCAATACAAGAAACATTTTCGCGATTCGATCTAGGAAACCTTCCAAAGACAAGAAAGCTGATAGTGTCTTGGAAACAATATGGAACAAGTATAAAACCCTACCATTTGCAGCTAGATGGTTGATGGATAACTACGACACCGCTGAAGTGATCAGCTCAATAGACGTATTAGTAGCAAAGAAAAACATCCATGCTTATCCTATCCTGGTTGAGACACACGGCCAGGTTGTAACTCAGTCTGAACACACCATAATACCCAAGTTTGATCGTGTTGACATTATTACTCTTTAGGCTGATTGAGCCAAAATCAAAAATAGACCAGCATCTACATCCATGAAGATTGTTTGCATTTGTTCCAAAAGTGTCATGCTATTCTATGATCAAATAGGCCAGATCAGTTCAAAGCGAGCTTGTATCCTACGAATAAGTTCATGCTACAAGGTTGTTCAATGACCAAACTGAACGGGGAACAACGTACAAAGATGCTCTAACTAATTGATACCACGTAAGATTCAAGAAAATGATACGATATCGGAATAGACATTAAAAGATTAAGATAGCTTCAAAATTTTAACCAAATTCCTTTTCCAGCATTCCTTTCTTGTCGCTAATTTGAAACAGCTCGTCTGTTTTTTTTAGTGCTTCTGACCTAGGTCTTCGCATCATCATTGACTGAAGAAGAAGGTGATTCTCCGGGATTACAAGGCCCGTTTGGTCATCAGAATACACAATCTTTAAAGTTTCACCCTGGACGCGCAGCACATCTTGATGAATGTGTACCATGTTAGTATCTCCATGTTCAAATCCGAGCTCTATTGCTTTCATTCTAACATCCGCCGTACCTTTAGCAGAATTTAAAATGGCTACAGCGAATTCATTCGCAAATAGGTCCAGAATTTGGTCCTTGGTAGGTGATCTAGAACGGAAACGGACGATCATTTGGTGAAGATGCATCATTCTAGAAGGTACTTTAAAAGCCTCAACATAAAGATTGGCATGAGGAATAAAATCCTTCACGTCCTCTTGATGATGAGGATTTTTATCCCACTGGATGGAATCCTTCACGTCTTTGGAATCTTCTAGATCTGCCCACCTTCTAACCAACGTGACATCAAAACGTTGGATTTCATTCCCAAACTTTTCCATCAAAGGCTGCATGACTTTGCCCATTCCAGATACATTACAGCTGCCTTGGATGATGTATTGTTTTCCTGAAACTTCATCGTAATTTACTCTAGAATTATGGATCATTTTTGCGACTGCTCTTTCACCATGTCGTTCTTCTCCACCTTGAAAGATAGCAGGTTTTCTCATAGGTTCATAGAGCTTTGTTTTATTATTGTATCCTCCACCCTCTTTAGCCGCGTCTAACACTAGGTCACATTCAGAGACAGCTTCCCTCACAGAACCGGCTATCGAATTCTTGAATTTATGAACCAAGTTCTCAGGGACGTAAATATCGTATTTATCCTTGAGATCTTTTAAAAACTTCCCGTCTAATGTATACTTGGCTATTCCCAACAAACTAACTTCGTTGTCTTTTGATAGTGCGGAAGCGAGTCTCCTTCCTATATTCCCATATCCGTTAATGAATATCTTGACCTTTTGCTTCACCATAGAATAAGAAGCAGAAGGTTTGCTTTTATATACTGTAGTCGGGCGATAAAGTTGAGGCCTTCCAATTATCAATTAGATTTTTATAGGTTGAAGAAAATTAAAAGGTGCATACACTCGTGATCGATTCACTTCCGGCTTCAGATACAAATGAACGACAGGGATTTGACATGGAGGCGATAATTCAACTTGAGAATCCTTATCATTGACAACTATGACTCTTTTGTTTACAATGTGGCGCAATTGATTGGCAAGCTAGGATATAGACCTACTGTGATCCGAAATGATGAAAGATCAGTTAAGGATATTAGGAAAATGAATCCGGATGGTATCGTGATATCGCCAGGTCCAGGAACCCCTACTGAAAAGCGAGACTTCGGAGTATGTGGTGGTGTTATTAGTCAACTGGGCCCTTCGTTTCCTATACTAGGGATTTGTCTGGGACACCAAGGCATCGTGAGCTCATTTGGTGGAAGCATTATAAATGCTAAGGAGATCAGACACGGAAAGGTAAGTGAAATAAAATACGCTTCTAGTGATTTGTTCATCGGTCTTGATAATCCATTTGTAGCGACACGATATCATTCACTTGTTGCTGATCCGTCTAAGATCCCAGATTGCCTGGAAGTTACTGCACTTTCCAATGACGATCATGAGATAATGGCAGTGAGGCACAACAAGTATCTAATTGAAGGGGTACAGTTTCACCCTGAATCAGTAATGACATCGCAAGGCCCTCAGATTCTTTTAAATTTTTTGAATATGATAAAAAGATGAAATCTGCTAGATCTACGTTGCAAGTATTGCTCGAGAGAGTGGTCACAGAAAAGGCGAGTCTTAGCAGAGGAGACATGGTCTTCGCATTCGAGTGTATGTTCAATGGTAGTGAATCTGACATAGCTATTGGTTCGTTTCTTACTGCTTTGGCCATGAAGGGTGAATCCGATGACGAGATATTGGGAACCTATGAAGCTGTTAGGAAGAAAGAAAACAAGTTTGGACCCGCATTGGGACCGTCCATTGATATCTCTGGTACGGGTGGAGAAGGATTGAAAACTTTTAACATAAGCACTGCTGCCGCCATTGTCGCAGCGGCTTCTGGTTGTCGAGTTGCAAAACACGGAAACCGTTCCATGTCTGGTCCTTGTGGGAGTGCAGATTTCCTTGAAGCTGTAGGGTTTGATCTACTTTCGCCTAAGGAGACGCTGTTGCGTTCGCTTGATAAAGTGGGAGTTACCTTTCTGTTTGCGCCCAATTTTCATCCCTTGATGAAAAATCTCTCCAACGCACGGAGGGCATTGGCAATAAGAACAATTCTGAATATTGTTGGTCCACTTTGCAATCCTTGTGTTAATTTAAGTGGTCACCTAATAGGTGTGTCCAAGGAATCCTTATTAACACAGATATCCAATCTGATGAAAAAATCAAATCTTAAGAGATTCATGGTAGCTTATTCACAAGATGGATTTGATGAATTGACCAATACTTGCGATAGTAATGTTATCTACTCCAATCAAGGCCAGCTAAGCACACTTCTCATCCACCCACAGGAATATGATTTGGCTCTCTCGCAGAAGGATGATCTAACAATAAGTTCGAAAGAGGAGTGTATTCGGCTAACCATGGAAGCCATATATGGCTACGCTCCAGTGAAAATACTGGATGCAATTGTATTAAACGCAGCTGCTGCTTTGCTAATAGGGAATTTGGTTGACAAGCTTAGTGAAGGGATAGAGTTAGCTAGAAGTAACATAAAGAATGGTAATGCACGCGCAATTCTTCGTGAGCTCATAAGGGAGTGTGGTGACGAAGAGAAACTGCTAAGGGTCGAACGAACTCTTCGTAAGCGACATTAAGAGAAGTATCAGTCATGAGGTAGTCGGAAGGCGAATATACTTCGTCGACGCTACTCTTACTTTTAAGCTCCGCTGCAGGGCTTCCAAGTTGCTTTTTTCCTATTATAATTTAATAGAATTTGGCTTTGTCGATCAATGCCTGGGATTATTGCTATTTAAGGAAGAAAAAATTTGTTATCTAACACTTGGTTGCGTTTATCAAGTGCAGATCATTTATTCATTTTTTTTTAGTTTTTGACTTCGGCTTAGCTTTAACCTTAGCCTTAGAGCTTGATTTCTTTGCTACTTTTCTCTTGCCCGCCTTTGCCTTAGGAGCAGCTGCAGTTTTTACCCTGCCACCACCTATTTTGAACATTTTTGTACTACAAACAGGACAAGTTCCTGACAAAGCCCTTTGACCATTTTTCATCGTTATCTGCTTTTCATCTTCCATATCTCGTTTTGCCTTACATTTTACACAATACGCTTGTGTTGCCAACTACAGATAATCTATCCTGCTTAAATATAAGAATAGCTCCTGTAACAGGGTCTTTGTAGTCTTTGTTACCATATCAATACAAGGATCATGATACTTTATTCCAGAAACGAGTATTCTATCTTCGACACGAAGTCCAAATTCACTAATGTTCTACAGAATGGTGTTTACTATCCAAGAGATTTGGATTGTACTCTTGCAAGGGAAGCTTCCTAGTAAAGGCTTTTGTAGTTCTTCAAGTAGACTTTCGTTAGAAATGAAACATTCATGGATAGTAAGATGGAATCATTTTGTGGATAGGGGTGTCTTAGTACAATAGCTAAATATGCTTCGAAATTTGTTTGCACCAACAGTTTTAAAAAAAAGTGGACGCGATCTTGTCTTAAGGCAAGAACTAATGCGTTACGGCTATTGGCTA
>DASSCH010000081.1:0-6569 GCA_035697905.1 Nitrososphaeraceae archaeon | reverse complement strand
CCAGCCCATCACCGAGTCTGCATCGTTTACAGCTGGGACTACCCGGGTATCTAATCCGGTTTGCTCCCCCAGCTTTCATCCCTCACCGTCGAGCGCGTTCTGGCAAGCCGCCTTCGCCACTGGTGGTCTTCAATGGATCAGTGGATTTTACCCCTACCCATCGAGTACCGCTTGCCTCTCCCGCCTCCTAGCCCTGTAGTATCCCCCGCGGCCCAACCGTTGAGCGGGTGGATTTAACGGAGGACTTGCAGGACCGGCTACGGATGCTTTAGGCCCAATAATCGTCCCGACCACTCGGGGTGCTGGTATTACCGCGGCGGCTGACACCAGACTTGCCCACCCCTTATTCTGCACCATTTTTAGAGGTGCCAAAAGACTTCCTTAGCGGAAATCACTCAGAGTAACCCTGTCAAGCTTTCGCTTATTGCAGAGGTTTCGCGCCTGCTGCGCCCCATAGGGCCTGGGCCCTTGTCTAAGTGCCCATCTCCGGGCTCCTCCTCTCAGAGCCCGTACCGGTTACAGGTTTGGTGGGCCATTACCTCACCAACAGCCTGATCGGCCGCAGTCCAATCCAGGGGCCATATAGATTTAAGCCATGATCCATTCCAGAAATCTTGGCCTATCGCGGTTTAGCCTCAGTTTCCCGAGGTTATCCACGTCCCCTGGGCATGTTGACTACGTGTTACTGAGCCGTATGCCACGTATTGCTACGTTAACTCGCATGGCTTAATCCCACTCTGATAGCAGTCGGGTCCGGCAGGATCAACCGGAGTCGATCCATGTCGTATTATTTATATTTATGAGAGTACTGTCGGACTGTTTGTTATTGTGCGGGTCGTGTAACCTAAGTCAGATTCGATTTTTCATCGAATCTCCATGATATGAGCGTAACTGGAGGTCAGTGAATCATTCAATGGCACTAAGACCATTGTGATTTGAGATCATCACTGACGCCGCCTTATAGTCCACGTTCTACAAGTCTGTCACCAGATTTCAATATAAACGTTCGCAAGAATTGAGATGTTACTGGTGGTACGTTACCATTATGGGAAATATTCGGTATTGCTCAACATAATGCCAATATATGTTTAGACCATGATAGGGGTAATAACGTCGGAAGCGTTGTTTAAGGCAAATCATTACTTTGTCTAAATAGATTATTCTTAAATAGTATCTAGAATACTCGACTCCAAAGAGTCAGTAGACGAGCGCTTCTCTTTACCCAGCTGTGCCTATGTGCTAACAATTAAAAGTGTTCTAAATCTAGTTAGCGACCGATGAATCTAACAGCAGCAGGCACCCAATTTGAAAAAGAATACCTGAGAAAGACTCGAAAATCTCACAAGCTCTACAAAGAATCCTTATTGTGTTTTCCTGGAGGAATAAGTCACAACATTAGACATTTTGACCCTTATCCCTTCCATACTAAGTCAGCTAAAGGAAAACACCTGTATGACGTAGATGGAAACGCCTACACGGATTATTGGATGGGCCATTGGGCCTTACTTATAGGCCATTCACATCCAGCTGTAACTTCGGCTGTTAGGAATCAGACGACTCACGGAACTTTGTTCGGCACCGTCAACAAATTAAGCTTGGACCTAGCCTATGCGATAAAGGAGGGAATGCCTCGTGCTGAACTTATTCGCTATTCCAGCACAGGATCAGAGGCCACCATGTACGCGGTTCGACTTGCCAGGGCCAGGACTGGAAGGAGGGTGGTCGCAAAGATCGTAGGGGGGTGGCATGGATATAATACCAATCTTCTCCAATCCGTAAATTATCCCTTTGAACTTGATGAAGGACTCGGTCTAATTCAAGATGAAGAGCAATTTGTAGAGTCAATACCGTTCAATGATCTGGAACGATCTCTGAAGATCCTTAACACTATACGAGATGATTTAGCATGCGTAATAGTCGAGCCTGTCCTTGGTGGTGCAGGCTGCATTACCCCTGAAAATGACTATCTTCGAGGGTTACAGGAATTCGCTAAGACCAACGATGCTCTCTTTATACTTGATGAGATCGTCACAGGGTTTCGTCTGTCCTACAGGGGAGCTGCACACGAATATGGGTTGGACCCAGATTTGTTCACTCTGGGAAAAATAGTAGGAGGAGGTTTGCCAATCGGGGTTTTGTGTGGTGACAAAGACATCATGTCATTATGCAACCCTGTCGGTAGAGAAAAAAGTGAAGTGGCCTGTTACATTGGAGGAGGGACTTTTGCCGCAAATCCGCTGACGATGACAGCAGGGCTAGCTACCTTGAAGCATATCAAGCAGAACAAGTCCGACATCTATCCCAAAATAGACAAAGTTGGCAATAGGATAAGAAAAGGACTGAAAAAAATATTTTCGGACGCGAAGGTCGATGTGGATATAACTGGGGTTGGCTCCTTATTTATGACCCATTTTCTCAACAAAAATATTCAAAAAATAAGCTCTGCGTTAGACGCCGGATTAGCTGACAGAGAATTGCTTAGAAAATATCATTTCGCTCTAATTGCAAAACACGGCATGTTCTTTCTTCCTGAAAAAATGGGTGCGATCTCTACTATGCACACTCTCAAAGATGCGGAGCTTTTGATAGATGCGACACAACAAATCGTTCAATCCCGTCTTCTCTCTTAAGCCAAGTAAGATAGTAGTAGAAATGAATTATACTAAATCGGATGAATTTGACTACAAATTACTTAAATAGATGGATTCAATATGATTTATTTTAAATATGTTATCTTCAAGTCAAATTTTTATACCTTGAAGTCACATAGTACCCATGGCTCTAATAACTGGCCAGCTGCAAGCAAATGAGACTAACTTCAAATTGTGCGAACGGTGCGGTAAGGTTATGTTGATTTACGAGAGATGTGACTGCTTCATCGAGCTCACAAAACCCCCAAATAGGAACAAAGAGGTTGCTAAAACGACCTAAAATCTGGTAACGTTCTAAACCATCATTCGTAGGTCTGAAAAAGACTCGGATATCGGGCTTCCTTGTTGGCTGCCAAAATTAACCCAGTTGGAATAGAAAATAAACCGGTTAGGGTTGTTATATCCGATGTACTTGGCGCCGAAAGAAAGGCAAAGATAGTTGTCGTAACCCAGGTTGGTTGCTGTGAGAAGCGCTTGTAGCTGCCGAAGTTAAATTATAGAGCCAAGTAGTCCTATTCGAGGCTACTATTGCCTTCCTAACTATCTTCCTTTAAACGATTCCTTGAGACAAAATGAGACATAGCGAATAGGCAAGTCGGAAGAATTTTTGGCTACCTAGAGGCCCTCTGAAAAGACAAGAAGAGTCATTTGCCTAGCCATAACCAGAGGAAGATAAAAAGTGACTCAGTATCTCCGTATATTATTCAACGTCCTTGATGTCTAAACTTATTTCAGGGAAACTATCCAATTCGTCCCAATCAAGATTATTCTTAGATGGTATAATTTCTGACAATGGATCATAACTGTCGAACTTTGTCCTGGAAATTATTGAAGAAAGGAGATGCACATTAACATGGCCAGGATTTGACACCATCAAATTTACATCACTCAAATTATCGTCTCTTAAGACTGACTGAACCGTACTGACCAGACCGTTCATAGCTCCTACAGAGATTCTATCGCCGCCCATGACATAGATCAGAGTACGTCTCACAGATTCGATGTCAGCATTATCCAGCAGCATCGCCAGTGAATCCAATGCGGAATTTGAGACCGAATCTCTATCGGATCTCCCTACACTTAATAAATTCAAATCAGCATTGAATTCAGTTTGATAAATTGAAGAAATAGTATCAAATATAGCTTGATTGGTAAGGTCATAACACTGTGAGATTGTCAAATCAGGATTATTGTCCAGAAAAGCATCATTGTCGATGACGACAACCGCACCAGAAGATTCTCGAATCCTCCGCAGTGAAATTCCTGCGTCAAAGATTCGGCTCTTCTCAAAATTAAAAGGCATAATAACGAAAGTAATGACGTCAATATCGTTTGCTGCTGCTATCGATTGTGGTCGTAATCGGGAAGAAGAGATTGTGCCTTCACTTATTTGATTAGAAACATAAGGTTGATTTCTAATCATGTTACAAATTGATGGGCAGAGCGCGATTCCAGCTTTTCCGGCCAGATTACCAATGATCAATATTGTGCGGTAGCCCGCTATTAGGGACTTGATCCTATCCACCGATGCTTGAGCGTAGAACCTAAGTTTGCGACCGGATGGATTAATCCATGATTTTGTATCTATCAGAACTGTTGGATACCCGCCCGTATCACATCTCTCATCATCAGTAACAATCGAACAAGCACAGCCCAGCTCCTTAGCAATCTTTGAAGCAAGCCGGCTTCCTAAACCACCCACTCCCAAAAGGAGAACAGGTTTTCTCATCTTTATCAAAGATTCACTTGAAAGATTTTCTAGCAATCCTACGGCCCCCCCCCGAAGAGAGGAGTATAATTTATACTAGTTAAAAGTTACGATAAATCGTACTAGACCTATGTCCAATAGATCGGTCTATTTCTGTCAATCTATCCCAGCTTAAGGCATTATTTTTCTTCAACCGAGCGTCACTCCCTCCAATGCTCGTGAGGAGTATTTCTTGATTTTCACCATGACTCGATCCCCCATCCGTGGCGAACCGATATTAAATTCTCCTTTTCTGATGAAAATTGGTTTATATGCATAATTTCTTCCTTGTATGAAATTTTGGCTAACCTCGTCAATGACGATGCTACCCCTCCATCCGATCCATTTCATGTTTCTCTCACGAGAAATTTTTGAGGCAAGCTCGTGAATACGAGCACTCCTATACTTAGCTACTTCAGTAGTCGGTCTTCCCTTTAGTAACGCTGCAGATGTCCCAGGTCTTGCTCCATACCTTGAACAATTAACTATGTCTGGTTTACTTTCAGAAATCAAATCTAATGTATCTTCAAAGTCCTTTTCGCTCTCGCCTGGAAAACCAACAATGATATCTGTTCCAAAGGTAATATCAGGACACCTATCCCGAAAGGATTTCACAATATCTTTGTACATCTTAACGGTATGGCCTCT
Source organism: Nitrososphaeraceae archaeon (assembly GCA_035697905.1). Lineage (GTDB taxonomy): Archaea > Thermoproteota > Nitrososphaeria > Nitrososphaerales > Nitrososphaeraceae > TH5896. The sequence goes on along the minus strand of DASSCH010000081.1, from coordinate 1,523 downwards.
CTTCATCGACCTCAATATTCGCTCGCTGCCGCTCTGGACAGGAATGTGTAAAAATTGATAGAATCTTTTTGATCCTTCAAGTAGTTGGATCAGTCGTGAATTTAAGGAGCGCAGATACATTGGATTCATCATTCCAATCCGAATCTTAAAATCTCCCGGAGTCAGCTCGCATTTTCTCAACAATTCAATGATGTCTGTGCCGATATCAAAGCCATAGCAACCATTATCAGTAGAAGAAAGCCAGATTTCTCGGCAACCTTCCTTAATATCCTCTTCTATGGCACGTATAATATCTCCAATTCTATAACTTGTTATCTGCCCTTTTGCGAGTTTGGTCTGGCAGAATGAACATTCACTCAAGCATCCAACCGCTATCTGCACTATACTGACGACAGGGTTAATCCTCACTCTAGGAATACTCAATTTATCCCGTCCATCTGCATCTTTCAATTCAATGGAATTTATTCCGCTTATCGCTGCTCTTGCGCAACTAACTGTCTTAGTTAGGGATCTTGGTCCCAAGAACGAAACTCCAGTGAATAGTCTTTGCAGTTTCTCGGTTTCAGTTTTTGCCAAACAACCTGCAATTATAAGTGGCTTTCCGGTCATTGAAAGGGCCCTTATCCTACTCATCATCCTATGCTCTGTAGTATCCTTTACAGAACAGGTAACAATTATGTTCAGGTCACGGTTTTCGCCTGAATTAGCGATTTCAAACCCGTTTGTTGAAAGGGCTCCTGCCATGGCCTGGGAATCAGCCACATTAGCTGAACAGCCGTATGCTTCTATCCAGACCCTAGGTACCGAGATGCCATCTCTGCCCTTGGAATGAGTTGATTCGTGACTGTCATTATTGGAATCCTTCGAATACCTTGATAGGCACCGATGAAACTCTTTTTCATTGGGGACTACATACATTATGCCTTCTATCCTTAACGAGAACTGAGGTATTTGAGAATATTATACCCATAAGCATCTCCGTCATGGAGAATAGGCCTCGTGCTATCCCTTCGCATCAATATATGTAAAGCTACTATTCAAAGGAAAGCGACCTAATCATACGTTCTGCAACTGGTAGGTTCAACGAGAATTCTGACGTCGGAGCGATGTATGAGAATACATACCTTTTACCATCTTTCAAAGCCCAAATATCCATTGCTTGAAGTGTAAATTGCTGGGAAGGGTCTCCACTTCCATATGTATAGAGAATCTTCTGTGCTGTAACGTTTCCTAGAGTATCGGTACCATTCTCCCTGAGATTAAACCTCGGATAATCACTTGCGACCGCAAGTAAACTCTCAGTTAGCTGGCTCAGACTCTGAATATCAGGTTGAGGAGCAGCCGAAATACGAACCGTAGGAGGAAGAAGCTGCATCATCTCGGATCTGCTAGCATTAAATTCGAGAACCTGTACATTATCCGCAAATTCTCTAACAATCGGCGACCAATTGGTAGGATGGTCGATCTGAATACCCAATACTGGAGAAACGTAGGTGGCAAATTCTGTCTCATTAACAGAAAGC
>DASSCH010000080.1:0-5667 GCA_035697905.1 Nitrososphaeraceae archaeon | reverse complement strand
AGGTCGAACTCGATGCCATTTGGGAGATTGATTCGGACACGATGCTCAGCCCCCGTTGCAGGGCTTCGGATGGGACGGGCAGTGGATTCTAGCACGTCTGGGATCACGATGCGTGCTTTTCGACGCTCGATATTCACGTCAAACTCGATGTGTTTGAAAAGCGGGGGATGGACGGTGCTTGACATCATCCGATAGACCCACCAATGAGTTGCCCCCTCGTTTGTCTCGCCGCCGTACAGGATGGTAGCAAGAGCGTCTCTTTGCTTGCCGTCCGCCCGCTCATCTATGATGGCCTGAATTTCGCCGTTGCCCTCGTAGATTGGTCCCGGCCAGGCGTAAAGGAGAGCTGCACCGAGGTCATCGAGCGCCACGTCTCCAAAGTGGCCCTTATCGATGCGAATGGCCGCGAAGCCGCGACAGTCTCCGTGTGTGGGATGGCGAGATTCGAACTGACAAGGACAGGCGTAGTCGCAGTTACAATTGCTGAACTCGGCTCCTTCGATGTACCAGTCAACCTTTGCCATGGTGCCCTCCGTTAGAAGCTATAGCTTTTACTACTTTTAATGGTTCAGTAGCAGCCGTAGCATCAGCATCAGCACTAGTAGTAGTAGCAGTTAAAATTAGGATCAATGGACATGTATCCGTTTAGATATTCCAGTAGTTCTTTGCTATGGGTAACATTGCTTTGTGTTCTTTGGCAAATACAACAGGATTACAGACTTGTTCTGCTGTAAGGACAGAAGATCGAATACTGAACGGTAGAATATTTTCCGGACAGTCTAATAACCTTCCATTCTTGATCAGTTTTACCATTTGAAAGAGTACTTTCCATTCTCAATCGCTTCTTGAAATTGGCGCGGCGTAAGTATATCTATTACATTCTTTTCATTCCCTTGTTCAACTACATACCAAGTATCCTTCCTCTGCTTCCAGACAGCATTATGTGTTGTCCCACCATTTGTAGAGAGGGGGATTACGCTTAATGGGTCACTACTCTCATTCACATACATATTTCTCATTTTTCAGTTTATCCAAAGATTATGAAAGTTACAAGATAAATTATCTTATATGCACAAACGCTGAGGATTCATGACTCATATTGAGATATCAGTGATTATACTGATAATACAGCAAACAAAGCATTAAACTCAATGCCAGAACTGCTAAGTTAGTTCGACTCTTCTAATGATGGATGATAGATACTTAATAGAGCACACAAAAACAATTATCAATCTTGATGGCTAATACATCACCATTGGCACAAAGTAAGAAGGGCAACAATACTCATAGTAGTAATCAAAGACCAAAATATGCCCAGCCTACGATCAGCTCAGCTGTGGACAATTCCCGAGGCGAAGGACCTATAGGAGGCACTTGGCGTACCACAGAAATAAACTCAACAATCTCAGGAAAAGAAGGGCAAGTAAAGTTGAATAATCCCCTTCTTATTGCAGGATTTCCAGGTCCTGGCTTAATTGGCTCTATCAGTACAAGTTTCATTATAGAGTCCTTAAGAATGCGACAGATAGCATGCGTCGAATCAGAGTTTATTATGCCAGGAGTAATCTATGTCGGAGGAAAATTGAGGCACCCTTTTAGACTGTACGCTAATCACGAAGGTACTATTTGTGTTCTTGTTTGTGAAACGCCGATATTGCTTCAGGGCATTCATCGCGTCCTCGATGCTGTTATGAAATGGGCATTAGACAGTAATGTGACTAATGTATTAGTTCTAGAAGGGATGCCAATGCAAGGCATACCACAATCCAAGAGAAAGCCATTCATACTTTCAAACACCGAAGAAGATCATACTCTAATCAACAAATTGAACGCACAAGAGGGGAATCTAAGTCAATCGGGTAAAACAGGCCCGGAAGCAATCAGTAATGAAATCGTATCACAGAACAATGGCTATTCTGACAATTTAGGACCTACATATATCGGCGGGATAGCTGGCGGGTTGTTGTCTTCTTGTATTTCCAACAATATCCCATGCAGTGCAATCCTTGTCCCATCATTAAGTGGCATTCCGGATCCTGAAGGCGCTGCTATAATACTTGAAACACTTGCAAACATGACAAACTACGACGAATTGAGAATCGATGTCGCTCAGTTAAGGCAACAGGGAAATCAAGTAAAGAAGAATCTTGAGAAAATTGCAAGATCTATACGCAATCAGCAGAAATCGATGAACAAAGAGGATACAGGCCAAAATGAGGAGAACCTAATGTACGGTTAATCTATTTGATTAAGAACACGTAATTCGATCCGCCTGTGTTCAATAGATAGATGGAAACTAGCTAAGCTGCTAGCCTCAGACCGAATCAAAACTTATTTTCGTGTGTTCGTTTTTTAGATATTTGTAGTTTCATTCTGCATTCCTGTACGACTTTTTAGCATTTGCCTACTATTCCGTTTATATCCAACATTCGATCCCTGAAACCCACCCAAGGACTCAAAATCGTCCGACTCGCTGGATAATTATTTTAAACTACTAAGCATTTGGCTAGCCGATAAAGTGTTTAAGATATTTGATTTTTCTGCCCAACCTCTTCTTGCCTGACCGATGCCAAACCTTAGGAAAGCAAAGTGCACATGATGATGGGCGTCTGAATCAATTACGAGATTTACATTGTTCTCAACGGCCATCCTTATGTACTCATCTTTCAAATCAAGCCTGTTATAATGCGCGTCTATTTCTAGTACTGTTTTGGTATCCCTTGCAGTCTCGATGAGTCGGGTCATGTCCACAGGGTACCCGTCTCTTCTGTTGATCACCCTGCCCGTCGGATGGAAAATAATGTCGACACTTGGGTTTTTTGCAGCTTCTATTAGTCGATTTGTTTGAAGATCAATTGGCAGAGAAAAATTCGAGTGGATTGCGGCCCCTACTACGTCCAGCTTATCTAAAACATTATTTGGGATATCAAGGGAACCGTCCTTTTGGATATTTACCTCTGCGCCAGAAAGTATGCGAAAGCCTGTGTCTTTATTTTCATCATTGATTTGGCCAATTTTATTTGCCTGATCCATTAGTCCTTGCGGGTCAAGACCTTTGGCTAACTTGAGGCTCATTGTATGATCTGTTATTGCTATGTAATTCATCCCAAACCGAGCCCTTGCATTTTGCGTCATCTCCTCAATCGAGAACGTCCCATCAGTATAGTTACTGTGGACTTGAAGATCACCTTGCAAATCGCTATAATCAATTAATTGGGGTAGCTTTGCTCCTTTCTTTTTACTTCCTTTGCGGTAATGATTGCCTTCCTTTACAAACGCTGACTCTATTTCTCCCCTATTCTCTCGAATTTCTGGAGGTATCCATTCTAAACCTAGCGCATGATATACTTCCTCTTCCGTCCGACCTGCTACTCTGTTATTTTTATCATCAAATACACCCCATTCATTTAACTTAAGACCTCGTGATAGAGCTACTTTCCGTACGGCAACTCCGTGTTCTTTGCTTCCTGTAAAATACTGAAGAGCCGCTCCGAAGCTATCTTTAGGAACAACTAACAGATCGGCTTGTATACCATTTCTGAGTCTAACGAATGCTTTGGCTGATCCTTTACCAATAACATCTTTGACCTCAGGCATCTTGGTAAAATAATCAATTGTCATGGCTTTGGCATTTCCTTTGTGATTTTCGTCTACTGAAACTAAAAAATCTACATCTCCAACAGTTTCCTTCATCCTTCTAAAGGAACCTGCTGCTGTGGCATTTATAACTCCCTCAATACTTCCAAGGCGATTCTCTATTTCTTTGACAAGAGGATAGATCTCACCTATTAGTCTCCTTTCCTTACCTTTCTTAAGGAATTGAATTCTTTTGAGGATTATCTCTTCCCGCTTTTGAGAAAAACCACCAATTTTCCTAATCTTGCCATCAAGGGCCGCTTTTTCTAATTCTGAGATGTTTCGAATTTTCAGTGCTTTATACAACGCCATTGTTGTCTTGGGTCCTATTCCTTCCAAGTTCATGAATTCTCTAACATTGAACTGAATATTCTTCTTCAAATCTTCGTAGTAGCCTATCTTACCTGTAGTAATGTATTCTTCCAATTTCAAGGCGATGGCTTTGCCGATTGAAGGTAATTTCAAAAGTCCGCTTATTTTTTCTGTTTTGTATATTTCATCTATTTCAGGATATAGATTTTCTATCATGTCTGCGGCCCTTCTATAAGACCTGATCTTAAAAATTAGGCTTAGTTTTGTTTTCTCATCTTCTCTGTCTCTCTGGTTGACTCCCATTTCTAAAATATAGGCTATCTCTCTGAAAATTTCTGCAATTTCTAGATTCATACGTCCTGATGAAGTGAAATGGGAGCATAGTAATATAAGATGATTGTGACAAATTTGAGCGATATTTAAGGTATAGGAATTTTTGGCTATCCAAAATTCGCGGCTAATTCATGCCACTTGGCACTCAAATACGCAGTACTTGATGGAATTGATAAGTTATATTTAATTCGCCCATGTTCAGATGCTCTGTACTGTCGTTGGATCGACATGTACATTATTGATTACTTAGGCTCCTTGTTATAATTCGGATGGTAACTGTAGTATCATGAATGGCATACGCGAGCTCCATCTACGGCGCCAATCAGTTCTTCATGAAAACCGCGCTCACGAATTATTCGTAACAATTCGGGCATTACAATTGACGCGCGACGAATAGCATAAGAAATCTTTCTTATTTCTTTTACAGTCAGTTCTATATCCCGATCGCAGATGGTCTCACAAGTGTTAACGTTTTGATCGATTTGTTTCTCTCAAGTATTAATTCGACAAAACCTTGTAAGATATACTTTTTTGTCTGGCATTTCAGAATTTGATTTAAACTTGTTTTCATCATTATTTGGAATTGGAATCGGCATCTAATACACGGACATACTCAAAATAGTATCCAATCGATCCACTTAATTACATATTTCAAGTCACAATAGTATTACAGTCGGTTTTATTGAAATTAGCTCATCAATATGTAGAAAGTGAACTTCACATTAACCGATCCCAGTTAGCGTAGTGCCTAGAGTAGCTTTTTTATTCAATAATGCACATTATGAAGCAAGTCGCTGATAATATTTCGGCTAGAATAACCAATGACAAGGGCGGGAATTATTCCCGCTCACAAGATTTGAGATTAAATTGTATTCATCGTCAATTTTATCCTCAACTATCGGGTTAGAGGGCTAGAAATAAACCTACTTAACATGATATAACCATCATACTGTACCATTTGAAACAGGTGTATCATCTACATAAATAGGCGTATTCTGATGATGTGTACATTGACAATTCTCAACACCTGATGGAGAGTTCAGCTTGCCAGTACAGTCTTGGTGATTTCCTGCCTTACATTCGTTCGATAAAACTTCAAAATGCCTCTCCTCTTTTGTCATACTTTGTATTGATTATTAATCTATTTAAGGAGAGTTAGCCATTTCAGTGACGCCGGATTTTCAAGTCTGCTTACCGCCAAGTTGCCACTACAGCGCTTCTTGCTGCTGCGTACATTTTTAACAATTTAATTTTGTTACTCCAGTCCATGATTTTTTTCTGATCTTGATAATTCGGCGATCAAATCTGTTGGATGTTAGAGACCACCCATCATTTTCCATATTTACAGTTTTCAACATTCAAAACGGTCCTTTAGCTGCCATCCTA
>DASSCH010000079.1:0-3014 GCA_035697905.1 Nitrososphaeraceae archaeon | reverse complement strand
TATAACCATGAATTCTACTCTCAGAAATAGGAATCTGCATATACTCATTTTCCTTAATTGTGTTAATGACGATACGCTTGTTCGTTTTGATTCTGCTTAAGCTTATTCTTTTCCCTTATTGTATAAATTGCAAGTATTATCAAAATCGATGATGCCGCTACGAGTATCCATACCTCCCTAAATGCAATTATGTTTATTACTCCGACGAAAAGGACTATCATTGATAGGACATTCGCTATTAAATAAGTCCTCATAATCTTATTTCACATTCCATCTCGTGCTGTCCTCAAAGTTTTGGCTGTATTTTTGATGTTGTTTCTTTTTACTCGGGATGAGCTATGCTTAGCCTTTGTCTTCTTTTTGTTGCTCCGGTTTTCATCAAGTGTTATAGTTGGCTGCGGCGTATCTTCGTTCAGTGCTCTTTTTACCATGGGAACGAGGGCATCTACGACCATTCTAAATAGCCTTTCGCCCAACTCAGCTGTTGATTTAGTTGCATCTCTACCTACTACTCCAGATCTTGAATACTGATCCATTCTGTATTCAAAGAAGGTCTCGTAATCATTTTCGTCAACTGCCTCTTGCATATTCACGAGTTCTGGCCTCGCAGCCAGCACACACGATGTTTCTGAGAGATTCGCATGTATATAAGACGGAAAAACAGGACAATCTTCCACTAGCTTAGACATGGTTGCTGGAGTTGTTTCCCACCAGTTCAGTACCCTTACTTGCAATTCTGGGAAGTCGTAGCGCAAGTTCTCTCTGGCAGAATATATCGGTCCCCAATTCCACATGTGACCATTTAATATCAAGATTTTCCGAATCCTGCTCTTGTAGAGCCATTCTGAAATCTCACAGATTACTTTCATCATGGTGTCGGGCCGAAGCGATATGGTTCCTGGAAAGTTTCCGTGGCTTTGGGAACAGCCATACGTTAAAGGTGGAACTACGGGAACACCTGTTTTCGCAGATACCCTCTTTGCAACCTCATAACAATCTATAGTATCAACTGCTAATGGTAGATGTGGGCCATGTTGCTCACATGCTGCGGTTGGAATAATTGCCATGTTCATTGTTTTTGTGAGTCTATCTACGTCTTTCCATGTTAGCTCTTCCCACAAAATAGGATTGCCATTTGCTGGGATCATCCTTGTTTGTCCTTTAAAAATCCTCGACATACGACTTTTTATCTTTGACTTACATGTACAGTAAAAAAATGCATATATCATAAAAATAAAATATTTTAGACTATAAGCAACCGAATTTGCATATATCACTGGTTTTGTTTATTTTGATATATACTCGTTTTTTTATGATTCATGATGCTAACTTATATGTTTATGTAGAGAATGTGTTGCCAATTATGAGAATTGATAGTCCAGTGTCGAGAGACTGGGATTCCAAGGGTTTGTATAAATATCTATTAACATTAAACTGGTTCATGTCTGTAGCATTTGGATAGTGAGTAGTCAAATGAAAAAAGCTTCTTCCATTGATATTTTAAATTTAACAATAAAAGATCTCTCAAAACTAATTTCAAGGAGGGAAATTTCTCCTGTTGATCTTGTTGAAGCTTCGCTTAAAAGGATTACAAGACTAAATCCGATGCTTAATGCGTTTATTACAGTTCTAGGGAATGGAGCAAGAGAGGATGCAAAGAACGCTGAGATGTTAATAAAGGAAGGTAGATACAAAGGAGTCCTGCACGGAATCCCTGTCTCATTAAAAGATCTGATATATGTAAAAGGAGCAAAAAGTACCAGCGGTTCGAAGATATTAGCAAATTTTGTTCCTCAATACGATTCGACTGTAGTAAGAAAGCTCAAGGATGCAGGTGCAATTATCATCGGTATGAATAATACTCATGAGTTTGCCTGCGGTATAACCAACATTAACCCTCACTATGGTTCATCCAAGAATCCTTGGGATATAAATAGAATGTCAGGAGGATCGAGTGGAGGCTCCGCAGTAGCTGTGAGCGCAGGAATGACGCCAGTTTCAATTGGAACAGACACAAGCGGTTCCATCCGTGTGCCATCTTCATTATGTGGACTGTTTGGCTTAAAACCAACATACGGAAGAGTGAGTAAATACGGTGTTCAAGAATTGGCTCCCTCAATAGATCACATAGGTCCTATAGCTAAAAGTGCTTGGGATATTGCGGCTGTGCTTCAAACAATAGCTGGCTTTGACAAATTAGACAGCTCCACAGTCGACGTATCTGTTCCAAATTATATAGAGATCCTTTCGGCGGAAAAGCGGATTGATGGTACAGCAGCAGATAAATTCAAGTTGGGAATTCCATCGGAATTCTTCTTTGACGTAATAGATTCTAAAGCAATGAGTGCATTTGAAAACTTTATCAGTAGGCTTCAAGGTTGCAACGTATCGACATTCCCTGTACATGTAAAGCACACCGATAAAATATTTGATTCCTGGCGGGCGATAAGACTGGGCGAGTCAGCTGCTGTACACGAAGAGTGGATTAAAACGAGGCGCAAGGACTATGGAGAGAATGTAATAGCGATGCTGGAAAAAGGTATGGAGGTATCTGCTGTAGAGTACATTAGGGCTCAGAAAATGAGAAGGGAATTGAGGACGGCTCTTCTGAACGCAATGAAAGATTACGATGCACTATTGGTCCCAACTACAATAATTGCAGCTCCCCTGTTGGACCAGAACACGGTAATTATCAATGGAAATAATACCGAAGTGTATCAAGCACTCAGTAGGTTAACTACCATCTTTGACATTACTGGATTGCCTGCGCTGAATATTCCAGGAGGATTTGTTGAACAAGAAAAGAGCAAATTGCCAATAGGAGTTCAGTTGGTTGGAAGGCCTTTTGATGAAATAACTTTACTTAGAATAGCTTACGTTTATGAAGAACATTTTGGTATTTCTGAGGAAATGATCCCACCCATAATATACAAATAGCCCAAAAGAACTTTGCTTTAAATGGTACGCTGACAATCCGAGGTGGAATTCACACATTTTCCTATTGTAATCCTTGG
>DASSCH010000078.1:0-2739 GCA_035697905.1 Nitrososphaeraceae archaeon | reverse complement strand
AACTAGATAAAAACCAAAAGGACAAGTTTAGATTGAGTTTGAAATTTAACAGTATCAGGCTTCTTGAGACTGGCTTCAATCCAGCATCATGGAACATGGCTCTTGACGAAGTACTGCTTATGAACTGCACAAACGATAGCCATCCAATTTTAAGACTTTATGGTTGGTCTCCTCCGGCCGTGTCAATAGGTTATTTTCAGAGCATGGAGGAAGAAGTAAACGTAGACAAATGCAATGACCTAGGTATAGAATTCGTGAGAAGGATGACGGGGGGTGGAGCGGTGCTGCATCAGTCTGAGTTAACCTATTCATTCATTACAAAGAGATATCCAATGAATATATTGGCGTCATACGAGCTAATATGCGATGCGGTAGTTATGTGCATTAATAAACTCGGTTTTAGGTCAATGTATGTTCCACTAAACGATATTCTTGTAGATAACAAAAAGGTATCTGGAAATGCTCAGACTAGAAGAAATAATACACTATTGCAACATGGAACAATACTACTAAATGTCGATTTTGACAAGATGTTTTCTGTTCTAAATGTTCCCTCAGAAAAGATCAAAGACAAAATGTTAGATAACGTAAAATCAAGAGTGATGGGATTGAATAAGACTTTCGAAGAGGTTGCTGACAAATTGAAAGTATCATTCTCTGAAAAATTTAATGCCCAATTTATTTTGGATGATTTGACGGATAAAGAAAAAAAAGATACTGAAAAGCTTGTAACTGAAAAATATTCTGCACATCAGTGGAATTGGAAAAAGTAGGTAACTTTCCATTTCCAGAAAATTGTACAGGTTGAAGGTCCAGTTAGTGGATGAGGCTAGCTTTCTATTGTAATATAAATGGGATGTAAATCAAGTCTGTGAAATAATAGCGGGAGGCGCGCATCGCGCTACTCAATTAGAATGTTTATTTCGTAGTGATGGGAAGTTAGCACTGGAATGTACGATGCAGCGGTCATAGGAGGAGGCCCAGGAGGTTACACTTGCGCTATTAGATTGGCGCAACTTGGCGGTAGAGTTTGCTTGATTGAAAAAGATGGATTAGGAGGAACTTGCACTCAAAGAGGATGCATTCCTACCAAGTACCTACACTCCTTGGGAGATATAATAAGGAGGACCAAAAATGCAAAGAAGAGCGGACTAAATTTCGGAATGGAATTGGATTATAAAATTTTAAAGTCTAGGATGCAGGCTACCGTATCTAGACTAGCCTCAGGAATAAAGCTACTCTTAAAGACTAATGGTGTGGATCTAATCGAAGGTACAGCACATATAGTTTCAAAGAGCGAAGTGCTGGTAAATGCCAGAAGTATAAAGACGAGGAACATTGTCATAGCTACGGGTAGCTATCCTGTCTGTTTAGCAGACCTCAAATTCGAAGATGACATACTATCAACTACCTCAATTCTGCAATTAAACGACTTACCCAAGTCCGTTACCATTATAGGTGCTGGCTATAGCGGATGTGAATTTGCTTCTATATTAAATGCTCTCGGAAGCAAAGTCACCTTAATAGAAGCTGAAGATCACCTGATGCCAAATCAGCTTCAAGAAATTGGAAAAACGTTAGAGAAGTACATGATTCTTGAGGGTATAAACGTAATGACAAGTTCAAGAGTTGAAAAAATCTTTGACAGAACAGCAGTAGTCAACGGAGAAAAAATTGAGTCACAGAAGATATAAGTTACCATAGGAAGGAAACCAAGCTTGAATCGACAAGAACTAGATAATATAGACGTAGATTTTAACCACAAGGGTATCGTTACTGATAAAAGAATGAAAACTAATGTAGATAATGTGTATGCGATAGGTGATGTGACCGGATTGTATGAACTTGCGCATGTGGCAGCCAGACAGGGTGAGGTAGCTGCGGAAAATATTATGGGATTAGAACATGCAGCAGTCATCGACTACCAATGCGTACCGGCTTGTGTATTCACCTACCCTGAAGTTGCATTCGTGGGCGAGTTGCATGGGAAGTCTGGTGAATTTCCATTTACAGTAAGTGCGAGAGCAAATTGTATGGGGGACACTAGGGGTAAGGTTAAAGTCTTTGTGCGAGATGAAAAAGTTGTCGGGACCTATATTATAGGGCCACATGCTGGGGAGATGATAGGCGAGGCAGCGTTAGCAGTAAAGCTTGGCCTTGCTCCCAAGGACATATTTGAGACAATGCACACGCATCCGACACTACCTGAGTCTTTCGCCGAAGCCTTAAGGGCCGTCGATAATCGAGTAATTCATGTTCCGCGTACATTGTAATATGACGTTACGTGCCGGGAAGTCTGTTTTTAGTAACATTTACCTTGGTAACAAAGTAATTTATATTACTTTGAATTTGAGAAGACAAAATGGATGGGTGACGGTTGATGAGTATAGCAGTGGCTTGCAATCGCATGACCTCTTCATCGCTATCAAAGCGGGCTAGGTGAATCATATTTGACTTAGTTTTTAGTCCCACTATTAGAACCTAAAGAATATTGTGGTATATACTCGAGCTCCCATTCCGAGTAGCATTTAACAAAAGAATAATCATAATAATTGATTTTTTATTTCAACAAACAAATACGGAGTAATTGTCAGGTCTTCGGACGTCGGTACGAGCAACAAAATTAGTCATGTTACTGGATTCCCACACGTATTACGAATGAAATAGCATTAAAGTTTTCTCTTTCTAATCAATAAATTCAAGTTCGTCGGGATGCGTGTTGTTAACAATTCGGATCCG
>DASSCH010000077.1:0-3122 GCA_035697905.1 Nitrososphaeraceae archaeon | reverse complement strand
TCTTATCATTACGATTCAGAGTGAGTGGGTGGAATTATTAGGTCAAATCTGTCTCGGGTTCCACCGAACCAATTAGAATATACAGCTTTGTATCCTATTTCTCCAAGCAATGGTCAGCATAAATCGTGTTTTCTATATTTTCTTTTATGATAATAAAGACAGATTGTCAGAGGTAACCTGGAGTACTTAGCAAAAGTAAATAGATGCGATATAACCACATGTTAGCACATGTCACTAAACAACACCATACCTCAAAAGCAAAGAGCGCTTGTACTTCAGGGAGGAGGAGCGCTTGGTGCTTATGAAGCAGGTGCAATAACTATCCTCTGTGAGCACCTTACTGATGTAGATAAAAGAGATAATGGAAAAGATGGACCATTATTTGATATTATTGCTGGTACATCGATAGGTGCAATGAATGCTGCTGTTCTGGTAAGCAACGTAGTTAATAAAAAGAAATCTTGGAAAGATGCGGCAGAAGTGCTTGCACATTTTTGGGCGGACGGGGCAAAAGAAGAGGAGAAAGAAGATGAAAAAAAAGGAGGTCTATCTTATACTCCTGACTTTAGCAACTGGTTATTGGATGAGCAGACGAAAAAACCAAAGATCTTCAATGCTTCTCCCGAGTCTGTAAGAAAATATTATTCAGTGAAGCAATACTTTGTTACCGGCGCACCAAATTTTTTTTGTCCTAAAAAACCAGCTGAGACTGACTCCAGATTCCAAGATAATGGCGTTTACGGTAATAAATGGCAAGTATATAGTAGTACACCGTTAGAACAAACCATACGACGATACTCGAAAGCTAAAAGTGATGAAAAGAAGGATGATGATCTGAGGATAGCTACTAGTTGGGACAAAAGACAGCCTAGACTACTTGTTATCAGTTTAGATGTAGCCGATGGAAAGACAGTAGCATTTGATAGTTACCATAGAGAAGATGAAGATCCTGGAAATTCACTTTATGACGGCGATGGCATTACTATAAACCACGTTATGGCAAGCGGTACACTGCCAGAATTATACAAATTTCGAGATATCCCAAAGGAAGGCGGGCGCAAATTCTGCGATGGGGGTATTTTAAGCAATACACCTTTCAGAGAACTCTTGCAAGCCCACAGAGATTACTGGAAGAAGAGAGTACCAGATGATGATCAGCCTAAAATTCCAGATCTAGACGTCTATATTATAAACGTGCACCCATCTAAGCAATATACGGGTCCAGCAGAAGACCGCGATTCAGTCAAGGATAGAATTAATGATATAACTTATTCAGATAGAAATTCTCATTATGATGAAATGGTAGCGGACTTGGCGACAGCCTACACAGAACTAATCTATAATTTAAAAGAGCTTGCAAAAAGGCATTTTAAAAATAAACACCAAAGCGCCGCAGCCTTTCAAGAGGAATTTGAGAATATCCTAAAGGCTACTGAAGAAAAAAGCAGGGGAAGTACTGTTGAGGATAGAAAATACAAAGAACTCACAAAAGGTAGGTTCAAGGTAACCGTAACAAGAATAGAAAATGAAAGCTATGAGGACAGTATTTACGGTAAAGTAGGAGACTCTACTTCCAAGACTATCAAGGAACTAATAGCAAGAGGAAAAGAAGATACCCGAAGGGTGCTTAAACTACAATAAAGACCATATATATCGATAAGCTCCTTATTATCGGATCTTGTCTTTCGGCATTACGGCTAGAATAATTTGTAAGCAGATGAGAAATGAAGATTATTAATTTATCCTATATGTTATCCTCGATCATAACTTCAGTCCAGTCGACATTTGGACTCGTCTGAATTTTTAGCTGCATCCCACCTAAGCCGTAATTTATCCGCTATTGGATGGGTGGTATTATCGAGTCAAATTTGGCTCCCATCCCAACGAACCCGCTAATTAGAGGGGATCACTTACTTTTGACTTAATTGAGACAATGTATAATAGCGCATTTCATAAATAGCGTTCCGTGCTTGTAACAAAGGCATTAATCATTATTGGATTAGTAATTATCATCCTAGGGGTAATATTTCTCCTTCAGAGTAAATCCTCTCTTGGTCCTTCTACCTCATTCATGTATAGCAATCCTGAATGGACAGCAAACGGATATATCATAATTGCAGTGGGAGTGATTGTCACTGGAGTAAGCGTAATAACAAGGCAATATTCTAAGAAGCATAGTTGAGTAGGGTCATGAACTGAACAATAGAATTGCTTAGTGGCTTAAGATATTTGCTGGAGGAGCTGTCCCTTAGTATATTCAATGCATTTAATTTCTTGAAACATCAGTCGACTTTAGATTCGTCTGAATTTTTAGCTGCATCCCACCGAACCCATTAAGTATACAGGTTCGTATCCTATTATCGTATGGAGTGACTAGCATCAATTGCGTTCTTTATGCTATCTTTTTAATAATAAACAAGGGTTATTGGATGTAACCTGGCTTTGACTCCAGTATATACCACGAGCAACATAGCAATTGATAGTAATCTATTGTAAAACCACAACGGTCCATTTCTTTCTACGAGGGAACTACTGTACTGTTTTGAGCTTGCTCTATGCTGTTGTTGGACAAATCCTCTGGCAAACCGTGAGTGCGAGCTGAAAGCCATGTATGCAAATCTGACAGAACATTCTGTTCAACAGGTCCAAGCCCTGTACTCCATTGTGGTGAGATGGCAAACGTATGTCCCAGACCAGGATAAGTTATCAAAGTATGGTCAGGATGGTCCACTTCAGTTAACCTTTGCTCCAAAAGGAATGATTGCTGAACTGGAGTCAGAGGGTCATTTTCTCCATTTAGCATTAGAACACTTGTTGACTTTGACAGATTGCCTATGACACTTAGATTAGGCTCTAAATTAACCGCTGAATTATACCATGCAGGACATCCCTCTGGATTGTCACACCTGGCATTTGCATCAGCTTGTGAAAATTCTTCAAGCGCTTTCTCAAGCAATGGTTTGACCTGTCTTTCAATGTCAATAAACTCAGTAGTTGTAGTATCATTGCCAAAGTTAGCGATAACAAAGCGACCAACTAGGGGATCTTGGATGGAGTCTTGCACAGAAATAGAGCCTGTGTTATTTTTGTCCAGTACTTGATGCATATATTCTAAGACGATG
>DASSCH010000076.1:0-5403 GCA_035697905.1 Nitrososphaeraceae archaeon | reverse complement strand
ATTCGAGAATCCCATACCTTTTGTTCTCTGTTTGAAATGAATAATCATGACTCAACTGTTCCATTGCACCCGATATTCAGCCTAGACAATTAAAACTACTTTGTAAATTATATTTTACTATCGATATAATATGACCTACCTTAACTTCTGCTATTTATTCAAGTTTCGACCAGTACCTGACTTTCCTTTAATAAGCTCTTCATCTTAATATTGTCGGCTGATTGGATTATTGCTTCGTTTATTTCTGTAGGTATTTCAGGTAATTTCGTTTTAGCATCCTGTTCCATTACCGATTCGATTTCTGTTAGGATATCCAATGCATCAGAATCTACACTAGTTGGGATTGCATAGTTTCCATCTATTCTCGTGCTTTCATTTAGAACCTCTGATGAAATCTCAGACATTTCGGAAAGTACTCCGTTTGCGGCAGGCACGATGGATGATATATCGAGCTGGATATTTTTTATCATATCTACCGTAGGCTCAATAGTGTCCATAATCATTCCAAAATCTTTGAGAGTGCTAAACCTGATTACTAGCATTTCTAGAGTAAGATTCATGTTTCGCGTTATATTCTTTATTCGTCGAATGTTCACTAGTTCGTTTGCAAGTGCTTTTGCCCTCGCGTTGTTACCATTCTTCATAAGATTGGAAATTTCATTGCTGAATTTATCATCCATGTTCGAGAATTTTCTCTCCAGCATCGTCAACTTAGAAAGTTGGGTATTTACAACTGCACTTGCGTTTGTAATCTCTCCACTGAATCGCTGACGATGCTGTTCCATCTGTCGCAAATACACTAAAAAATGTGATGTAAAAACACATGTTAAATTCTATGCACCTACAAATTTGTTTAAGCTAAGCTAGGGAGTTCCCTGTTCTAGGCCAATCACGTAAAATGCAGGTTTGCCTCTTGTTCAATCGACAAATGGATTATGAATAAGACGGTGGTTCATGAATAGTATTACTACAACGTAGGCTCTGTTCAGTTAACGATAGAGCTAACTATATGCGAACAAATTCCGTTAAGCCTAGGCAGTAATTAATGTATGCAATGAAATTGACGGTTCCATTAACTTAAGGAAAACGTAAACAAATAATCTTCTTTCTTAATATGTAAATGAGCGCTTTAATGACAGTACATCAACGGAGAAAATTGTCAAGTTAACAGGGCCGTATTTGAAGTGTGACGCGAGATATCAGAAACGATAGTCGGAAATCCACCTGACCTGCCGATAACTACAATAGAATCATCTGCAGCAGGTGGCAGAGTAACTCCGAGTTACTCTTTCTCGTATAGTTTAAATCGCCCTTCACATTTTAGATGATATTATGGCTTTTCCTCGACGAATTTGTCTTGCATGCCAACAAGATTTCACTCGTAAGTGAAATGGAGAGCGTCATAACGAGACTGTCCACAATGGTCTAGCGAGAGTAGTATCCATTCAGGAGTACCTTTACGGGTCGACAAACACTCGAGCCGCTACTTCACCAGCTTTACCTTCTACCTTGATAGAGAATGATCTAGATGATATTCTCACAGATTCCCTTCTATCAATAGAGAAAGAGTTTGAAGAATGTGAAAGATTGGCTAAAAATGTCTATGGCCAAAATTGGCTCGAACCTTTGGGTAGAGCAGTAGTTGAATCTATGAGTTCATCTAATCCTAAAAGGACAATGCAAGAATACTTACGCTCCCTACGCCGAACCAGCGTAAATATCAGAATGGTTTATGTTGCTTCCGTTGTTCTGAAGATGAGTCCTTCACTTGCTAAGGAATCTCTCAAAACCTTAAGGAAGTCCCATTTGCATTGACTCATTTTCTCCACCAAGGGTTATGAAGCCATTTCCGTCCAGCCATTGAATGAAGGCAGTTCCTTGTACAAGAATTAACTGCACGCTAGAGCACATAATGAACTGGTTGGAGTTGTTTGCAGATCTGTACAACAAAGAGATCGCGGTAAAGTAAAAGATTGTTAAATGAACAGAGCCACAACATATCAAGCACGCTTCAAAAGCAACCCATGTTTCTCGTCAAAACCAGTCACTTGCACTTTTGAACCAATTGGTAAATCTGACGGCGCCTGAATATCCTTCAAAAATCCAGACACATTGAAAGGAGCGCCATTAACTTTAAAAACGACCCATGCATATGAGCCCGCATCAGTAAATCCTTCTGGGGCGACAGATTGAATTGTAAATGTAACCACATTGCCCAACCCGTCGTATTCCTCTGTAGTAAATACACCAGATGAGCACTTTTCACAGAAATACGCTGTTTCAAGAGTGGAATAATTGCATTTTGCACACTTATTTGCCAGAATCTTTCCACGACTAGCTGCTTCTATGAACCTGCTTCGCTTGTTCATGACCTGATTTGGATCCCTAGAGCCAGACAAATTAGCTCATTTAACTTTCTTGAAAACGTGTACAGCTGCGCTTGCCCCAGTAGCACCAAAGTTATGGGTTACTGCGATCTCCGCGTTGTGTATTGTCCGGTCTCCTGCCTTCCCTGTAAATTGCTCAAACACTTCAACAACTTGACCTATCCCGGTAGCTCCGATCGGATGACCTTTGGATTTTAATCCTCCTGATGGATTAATTGGAATCTCTCCAGTCCTCTTTGTGGCGCCAGATCTTATGGCCTCTGCAGCTTCGCCTTTCTTAAAAAATCCCAGATCTTCAGTATCTATAACTTCGGCAATGGTAAAGCAATCATGTACTTCAGCAAAATCTACATCTTTGGGTGTTATCTTTGCCATTTCATACGCCTGTCGTGCAGCATTTACAGTACTGGGTATAGTTGTAATGTCCTCGCGCGATTGTACTGCGGCTGGGGAGGCACCACGGCCCGATCCAATTATCTCCACATAACTTTTGCCCTTTTTCTTCGCAAATTCTTCGCTACAAAGAATCAGTGCAGAGGCGCCATCGGAGAATGGACAACAATCGTAAAGTTTTAGCGGAGATGCCACTACAGGAGATTGCATCACATCTTCGATCGTTATTATTTTACGAACATGTGCTTTGGGGTTAAGTATTCCATTCTCATGATTCTTGACCGCTACATAAGCTAAATCTTCTTCTGTTGCCTTGTACCTAGTAAGATAAGCCCTCGCAATAGATGCGAAGAGTCCGGGAAAAGAGGCTCCGTTTCCTCCTTCATAAAAGAAATCTGAACAGTATGAAAAAAGTGTAGTACTCTGAACTGTTCCTACCTGAGTGATTTTCTCAACGCCCACCGCCAGAATACAGTCATAAAAGCCTGCAGCGACATTAGCATATGCTTCTCGTAACATTACAGAGCCAGATCCACATGCTGATTCTATGGTTAGGCCTGGAGTATAAGGGATGCCTAGGTTGCTCATTATAACAGGTGCCATATGGACCTGTTTGTCAGAAACTCCAAAAACATTTGAAATGTAACCTGACTGTATCTCCTTGGGGGTTATACCGGCAGAAGTGATAGCCTCCTTAGAGGCATCCAACGCTAATTCTACAACACTTTCATTTAGCTTACCATATCTCGTACTACCTGCACCTAGGACGCAAACCTTATTGGGCATATATGGCACTTTGTACCCTTAGGTAATAAAAAGGTTAGACAGTGCTAGATTAATTTTGTCAAGAAATATGTATGCATGCAAGAGTAATTTGAAGTTTAAGCCACTATCCTCCAACATCTAGCAAGAAATTGCCACGTTCATTGTCATGCTGGAGATCGATCCGAAGACCTAAGAAGGAAACTGTCCTGGGTTCCAATTCAATGATCTGTTACTTAGTGTGGTAATCACGTGGTACTTGCATGACTCGCATAAAGTGAAATCCTATAACTGCTCAATACCAAAATAATTCATTCGAGGATACAAGTCACAATAATCCGGTACTTAATGTGTAAAACCCGAGACCAAAGACCAAATCTGTTGCACTATTAAGGCCCCATCGTTACGATCATAGCCATCTAGATGGTGCTTGATCACATGAAACAAGAAATCAATATATTATATTGGTATTATCACTTAGACAAGATAGCAGTCGTATTTTGAGTTCCGAGAATCTAACGTCGATGATCATTTGGTTAGCAGAACTAATCGTTGCAAGCTGGGCTCTCTCTTACGGGGCCGAACATCTTTCAGCTAGATACGGCGCTAAGTTTGTAGGAAGGACGATTTTAAGTGTGGCAACAACCCTCCCTGAAATTGCAATCGTTATTTATGCTGCCGCAGCCGGATCTTATGGAATCGCCATAGGAGCAGGATTAGGAAGCAATCTATTGATGATGACGTTGGGGTTGTCACTTATGCTAATTATAGCAACAACCCGCATATCCAAATCTCCATTAAAAGGAATCAATGTCAGTACTTTCAAACTGGACAAGATTTTTTTGCTTGTCACTGCTATTGTGAGTGCACTACTGTTCATTGATGGATATAATTTCTTGGACGGTTTGATCTTCACCGGGTTCTTTATTGCGTATCTTATAGTGGCCCTGTTTGAAATGAGATCGGAAAGAAATGATACAGTGGTCAGATCTGGAGGGATGTCGAATGAGATTGGTAAGCAGCGAGAAGAGGCTTTAAAGAGTAGTACTAAAGATTCGATTAAGGAAAAGCAGAACGACAGCGGAGATATAGGTGTTACTGCGAGATTAAGAGGACATACATTAAGATCTGTATTGGTGTTTGTGGCAGGAACGATCGGAATCGTAGTAGGTGCAGGTCCTTTCATCCACGCACTCGAAGGATTTTCAGTTGATATTGGAGTTTCTGCGATAATACTTGCAGTAATAATTAGCCCTATTGCCGGGGAAATGCCCGAGAAAATATCTTTGATGATACTTGCAAGAAAGGGCGCATTAGGTGCATCTATTGCGATAGCCAACGTGTTAGGATCTAAAATACTAAATAATACGTTGCTTCTCGCAGTAGCTGTTTTCGGAGCAATGTATCATGCAGGATTTTTTACTGTGATTGAATTAACTCCAGTACTCGCATTTCAAGTAGTACTTGTGACTGTAGTCACGATAATAGCCTTAATACCAATGTTCAAAAAAGAAATAGGATTAAAGACTGGTATGATGTTGTTATCAATGTATATTATATGTATAGTAATCCAATTTTTTCTACCACATGAATGAGTCCGTTAATCATAACAAGATCTTGGATCTGGGTCTTGGATTACGTTCTGTCCTCTGCGATACTTTTCATGATTCCCTTACTAGCTAAAATATCTTACCCAGGACAATTTAAATCAATATACTTATTCTCTATTGATAGAGATCAGTTCATTCATTCTATTATGTATCTCTAGGTAGCGTTTTCCCTTTTCTGTAGTACGATAGGTCTGAGCTCCAACTTCATACTCCAATAGCTCACTTTGTCCCAGATCTGTTAAGTATTCTTC
>DASSCH010000075.1:0-11304 GCA_035697905.1 Nitrososphaeraceae archaeon | reverse complement strand
TCCTTGCCTTTACTTTCTCTTGTTCCTTCCTTTAAAATTATCACTGGCATTCCACCAGCTGTAGTTTGAATTGACATATACTATATTCACCTAGTAGAACAATAATGCTCTTTAAAGCCACTTATTTAGTTTTTCTTCTCTCTACAAATGTACCATATCAACATAGCGCCTTACTATTTGGCAGACCTTTTCAATTTGGCATTCAGAAAAATATATTGCATCAAAACATTGGCCTTACTCCTAGATAGCTAGCTCCTAATGGAGTAGCATAATTCTTTGCTAATTATTCATTCTTGACGATTGACTTCGCGTTTTTTTCTCAGTTAAACAGGCAAAATCCGATGCATGCCCCTGCTTAAATTACTACTTAACGACAATCGTCAATGTTTGACTGCAAGGTCAAGTCTGATCAGATTACTATTGATTCATTTCCATTATTTCAGGCCCAATTTCTCTTGCTTTTCAATAAATTTTTTTCTGAACCTAGGGACTTCAATTAATGATCTTTCGTGAGTGCCTTCGCCGATTCTTTCTAGATTATCCGAAGCCATTACTTGAAATAATACTCTTCTACCCTCGAAAGAAACGATTTTGGCCTTCAGGGTGATCTCTGCACCCACTGGAGTGGCAGCCAAGTGCTTAATGTTGACTAAAGTGCCTACTGAATCCCACGTGTTGTCTACAATACATTCTTCCTTGACAAGCAGTCTGCACGTCTCTTCCATTTCAGATATCATAGAAGGAGTAGACAATACGTTCTCTCCTTCCCACAGGAAACTCGTTGTTTGATTGGTAGCAACTTTCAGATGTCGTTCTTTCTCAACTCCTATCTTGGCTAGGTAACTCATCGAAAATTATAGGAGCTGACAACTATATTATTAGCGTTATCATTCCTGTACTAACTGAAAATAAGACGGACTGAGAAATTTCCCACCTAAATAGGGCGGAAGGAAATATTGTTCCCGCTGAAAAACAATATGCATCAAACGTATTTTTGGTTTTTACAAATTACTGTTAGTAATTTAGTTGAAGTATATTCAAGTTTTTCGATAAATATATGCAAAAATTGGAACACTACAATGAGGACATAAATTATAAACTAAGGGAATAGATAAATAAAAATAAAATATGAGCTCGAGGTCGTTTATGAAGAACGTCGTGCGCCGGAAATTACTGCAAATGCAAGTCCTACTGCAAGGCCAAATGCTAGCGGAACCCATACCCCAAAGCTTTCCATAGAGAAGACGATTACTTGTTTTAGCAGTGCTTCGAACATCACCTATTGGAATATAAGACTTAGTATATTAGATTTACTCAGAAAATCCTTTGAAATGATGATTGCCTGGCATCATTGCTGTCGGTGAAACGTCACCTTACTAGTAATAAGTTATTCGACCTCGGTATGGTGCGAAATGGAATGAAGTACGCTTTCCTTAAATTACCCTTTCATATCTGGACATATATATGAAGATGCAGAAGGAGTTTCGGAAATTCTGCCCGAAATGTAAAACTCATACTACACAATCTATTTCAATATATAAGAAAGGTAAAGATAGAAAGATGGCATTGGGGGCAAGAAGACACGCTGAAGACAAGAAGGGCTATGGAGGACAGAAGTTTCCCGAACTCAAGAGAACAGCAAAGACCTCAAAGAAAATCACCCTGAAATACACCTGCAAGAGTTGTCAACGAAAGACCATGAAAGAAGGAATGAGGATCCGCAAATTGGAGATCCAGCCTTAGCAAGGTGGTATTTGGTATGAAAAAAAGCATGATCCTAATACCTAAACCTCATACAACATTTATTTTGACTCAATGTAGTCAATGCGATGAAAAGAAAGTAGTATTTAGTCGCACTAATGCTGATGTTTACTGTAAAAAATGCGGTGCCATGTTAGTAAAAAGAACAGGATCGAAGGCGGAAATATTGGGCAAAGTCATAAGCAATCTGGATTAAGTCGCCCAAGTAGCTCTTCGGCAAGTCCTAGATCCTTTGCAGTATTTATATTGACAATGAGCCGTACCTCATTTACAATCGAGTAAAATTCCTCGATTGGTTTGTCAGAGACAGAGGTGCCGAGATAGAATCCGCACACGCCGGTGTAACAGTACTCCTTATCGTCAATAGTAAAAAATGTACTGCAGGTTATACCAACAGAGCTTGCAAATGATCTTTCGGATACTGCAGCTATACATGTATTCTGAATAGATGGTGTACACCTGGCAGTCAATATCCTGACTGTATCTGAATCAAGTAGAGCCAAATCAGACGGAAATGTAAAAACCTTCTGTTCAGGCGCTGAATTTAGAGCCTTGGACAGGTCCTTTGAAAACCCATGTCCGTCAGATAACATAACTTCAATCTTTTTATCTGTTATTTAATTTCTTTTCAAAAGCTGTGTAGTGTATGGAGAGCAAGGGCTCGACACGCACAGGATCCTGCTAAACTGGCCAGATAAAATCACTGCATGTAAGACGGTTTCAATTAGAGTTTTTCCCCTTATGCAGGCTAGTGGTTTTTCAATATTGGCTTGAGTAATGAATCTGGACCCTTTGCCACCACACATTATCACAGCTATCATGATGAAACAAAACCCCACAAAGATGATAGCAAAATCAGACAGGCTAATCTAACAATTTCATTGGAAGCCCCCATAACATCTCCAGAAATCCCTCCAAAGCTCAAATGAGCAATGTATTGAATTAATCCTGCAACCACAAATGCAACTGCCAAAGTAATGAGACCGCCGTAGCCAGTCACAAGAAACACAATAGCCAAGGTTATCAATGTACTAATTATGAATTTCATCTTATTTTTCATGGCCAAGACAAAGGGAGAGCTAAGACCATCCCAAGCCGCCCTGCCAAAATGGGCTTGTTCTACCATCATGTATTTTGCAATAACCTCTGAAGTCAATAGAAATGAAAGTAGTATGGCGCCATCACGAATTGATGACAGCGTCATAAAAAGGCCTATAAAATATAGAATCAAAGCTGTAGCCCCAGCCGATCCTATTGAATGATCATGCATTGCATTTTTCTTTGATTCCCTTCCCCTCTTCACCATCAAACCATCGCCGAAATCAGCGAGTGCATCAGTGTGATGCAAACCGGTTATCAAAGTAATATACAGAACAACCAGAAGGCTTGTTATCTGAGGCTCGAGCGCAAGTGAGAGGCCGTACCCAACTAAACCTGCTGATAAACCAATCAGTGCTCCAACTAGTGGAAATAGGTACATATTTGTCGCCGTGTATTTTATATCGATGGGAGCTGACGGATTATGTCGAGCAGAAGGGATTATCGTCAAGAATGAGACAACTGTCATAAATGGTTTAAATACCAAGAATCAAATTCCACCAACTTAAATGAGATAGGAAAAGAATAAGAGGAAGTGAAAAAATTATGCAGAAAAGCACGGTGGTTAACTTCATAATTTTGATGGCCAGCATACATTTATCAACTGTCAAGAATTCGGTCCCTTCACCTAACGCATAGCTACCCATTTTCTCAAGTCTCACTCTCAATGCACCGGCCATAGAACTCATAGGATATCCGGCATTGATACTGGCTGTTTTGCGATGATCGCGAATCAGTATCGCCAGAGAATTTCTCCAATCTGCCTGAACCATATAAGCTGAGATAACCATCAGAAAACCAGTTATACGAGCGGGCAAAAAATTGAAGATAGTATCTAGCTTGGCTGACATCCAACCTATATTTTTGTAGTATGGATCCTTGTATCCAAGCATGGAGTCCAGTGTATTAACTACCCTATAGACTATACAACCGACAGGGCCGAGAATTGAATAGAAGAACAATGGAGATATGATACCATCGACAGTGCTTTCGCTAATGCATTCGATAGTCGCAGATTGGATATATTCTTCATTCAATCTACTAGTATCCCTCCTGACAATCATTGATAAACTGTATCTAGCTTCATCCAATTTCCCTGCCTCAATTGAGCGAATAATCTGGATAGCAGATTTCTCCATTCCTTTCAATGCTATTGATATTTTTAACAAAACTGCAAACAGAATAATGGTGATCGGCAGTCCCGCGAAGTGAACAGATAACGAAGTTAAGGCTATTGTCAGCAGTGCTATAGCGGAAATTAAGCCACATGAAAACAAAATTCCTTTTACCTTTTCAATTTTATCGGGCGAAGTAGAACTTGCTGTTAGCCCACTATGTTTCAAATTTGGAGTTATAGATTCGATTAGTCTTCCGAGCCATGAAACTGGATGGTACCTATTTTGAGGGTCTCCAAACACCAAGTCTAGGAGTATCCCAAGTGCTAAACCACCCCCCAGAAGAACAACCTGATCATAGATCATTTTTTTCTAATTCAAGTATATCCTTTGAAATCTTTTCTATGTCAATCATTGGTTCGATTTCTCTTACCAAATTTTGAATTTTCCCATCCAGTGGAATATCAAGAGTAGCATTTGTGTCACTCGAATCTATACCATCAAGGGAATCTTCTTTAGGTAAGTTTAGTCTTATCTTGGCGACTACTCCATAGAATTCCTTGTTTGTCATTGTCTTGACAGTCGAGATGGCCGGTTCTAAAAGTGAATTATCGCCAAGAAATTTATTTATCATAAAGCCTCTGACAAGTTCTCTATCATCGGGTTCTAAAAGCGACATCGTCCCTACGATACTGGCAAAGCATCCACCTCTTTCGATGTCGGCTACGATAATAACAGGAGCGCTTACTTTCCTTGCGAGAAGCATATTTGCGATATCATATTGTTGGATGTTAATCTCGGCCGGGGATCCCGCTCCCTCCATTATTACTATATCATTGTCTTCTCTAAGGCCATCTAGAGAATTAAGAACGATTGGGAATGCATGCTGCAACACAAATTTTTGATAGTAATCTTTTGCATGCATTAGTCCGTGAGAATGACCCTCTACTATTACATTACTTACATAGTTGCCGCGTGGTTCAAGTAGAATAGGATTCATTCTTACGTCAGGATTTTTTCTTGATGCAAAAGCCTGAACTGCTTGAGCCATTGAAATCCTCCCTGTAGAGCCTTCAAATTCGTAAATTTTTGAGGACATATTTTGAGATTTAAAGGGTGCAACTTTGTATCCTCTGTCGGCAAAAATCCTACATAACACAGTAACAATCGTAGTTTTTCCAGAACCAGAAGACGTACCTTGAATCATCAAAATTTTTGCTGTCATGGATCCATTGATCTTAAGGCGTCTATAAGAATGGCGTTTTCTATGTGTTTTTTAACAGCCACCCGGATATGCTTTTGACCCATTCCAGTAAACGTACTACAGTCACGTACCAATATTCCTTTATTGTTTAGGAGATAATTACGCACTTCAATTGAATTTTGATCTGAAACGTCTATTAAGAAGAAGTTGACGTCAGATGGTATCGGGGAAAATTTCGTCATCTTCTTTAGTTCATTTATCATGAAATTTCTTTCGCGTCGTATCAGCCTTTTGGACTTGTTTAAATAAGATTTATCCTTCAGAACCAACATCCCTAATTTTTGAGCCACACCATTTACGCTCCAAGAAATGCTATTATCGAGCATGAGGTTTATCAGCTTCGGGTTGCACACGCAATATCCTAATCTAATGCCTGCTAAACTAAATGACTTTGTCATAGATCTTAGGATCACCAGATTTTTGTAATCTGAAACCATTTCCATCATGCTATTCTTTTTCCCAGTTCCTTCTACTAATTCAATAAAGCATTCATCTATGAAGATCTGGGTATGTGGATCAATTTTTTCAATTATTTTTCGAGCAGATACTGTTGATAATATTCCTGTTGGGTTGTTTGGATTACAAAGGAAGACCGCATCGCACCCTTCTTTTGATTCTTTCAAAATTTGTTCAGGATCATGTTCCCAATTCTTCAAAGGAATAAATTTGATCTTTGCTCCTAATCTTCTTGCCGAAAGTTCATATTCACAAAATGTAGGTGCAGAAATTACTACCTTCTTGCGAATGAACGTACGTGCGAAAATGTGGATTAGTTCGGTGGCACCATTACCAATCAATAACCATGTAGGGTCTAACTCTAATCCCAAGTAATCTAGAATGCTATTCTTCAATTCCCTACAAGATGGATCAGGATAAATTGTACAGAGACTACTTAATTCTCTGCACACTTTTTTTAACAAATCCTTTGAAATTCCTAAAGGATTGACGTTGGAGCTAAAATCGAGCTGAACCAATGCGGGATTAACTGAGTAAACTCCTCCATGAAAACAATCTTGATTCGGCCTGCTTTTCATCATCGAATTCATTTATTAGCTGATTTCCTCCACCATTATAATGTAGATGCTAGATAGTAGGAGAAATTGAGCACATTTTCCCACCAGCACCTATAGCGTTTCGTGAAAAGAATATTAGTTGTAGTTTACCAAGCCAACTTGATGTTGAAGGTAGCACTAATCGGCGCCACTGGAGCGGTGGGCCAAGAGTTTGTACTGACGTTAAACAAACATCCGTGGTTTGAATTGTCTGCAGTCGTCTCGTCTTCAAGATCAGCCGGAAAAAAGTATGTAGATTCTCTAAGGGATCCCTCTTCGGCAATTTTGAGGTGGCATAGCAGGAACGAAATTCCTGATTACGTTCGCGATATGATTGTCACCACTGTGGATCGTATCAGGCCAGAATCGTTTGATCTTGTATTCACTGCGCTGGAATCAGATGACGCTCTCAAAATAGAGCCAAATTTTGCAAAATCTGTACCTGTCATTAGTACCGCAGCAGCATTCAGATATGAAAGTGATGTGCCCATAATTATACCTGGAATAAATGAAGATCATATTGATCTGTTAAAAGTCCAGAAAAGGCAACGCAAATGGGAAGGCTTCATATGTCCATTACCTAACTGTACCACTACAGGACTAGTAATTACACTAAAACCTATCATGGAAAGTGCAGGTCTAAAAAGCGTGATCATGACATCGATGCAGGCCCTCTCAGGGGCAGGTAGATCACCGGGTGTTGTCGCTTTAGACATTATGGATAATGTGATACCGTATATTCCTAAAGAGGAAGAAAAGGTCCAAGTGGAGACGAAGAAAATCCTCGGTAAATTCGATACTGATTCTGTAAGTCCAGCAGATCTTAAAGTTAGCTGTACATGCACTAGAGTACCGGTATTGGACGGTCACACCGAAGCTGTTTTCGTAGAAACAGAAAAACCGCTGGAACCAGACGATGTAAAGCGACTCATGTTGAACTTTTCCGATTCAGTTACTATTCGAAAATTACCTTCCGCTCCTAGAGATTACATCATAGTACACGACGATCCTACCCGGCCACAACCGCGCGTCGATCGAGAGATCAACGATGGGATGACAACTGTGGTTGGGAGATTAAGAAAGGATACTGTCTTTGATCATGGCATAAAGTATGTGTTGCTCTCACACAACGAAAAGATGGGATCAGCGAAAGGGGCTGTTCTGATGGCGGAATTGTTAAAAGATAAAGGGATTCTATAATCTTAATTTATTCTTCTAAAAAACAGCACTATATTTTGAAAATAATACATTTATTAACCCCTCCTGATGTAAAGATATCCAAGAGCTATATATGGGTAGAATCGACGATCTTGACTTAAAAATTCTCAGTGAGCTCTCAAAGGACGCCAGTATATCTGTTCCAAAACTTTCCAAAACAATTAATGTTAATTCCTCGGTTGTATATAGCAGGATTAAAAGACTCCTAAAGATGGGTTTCATAAGGAAATTCACCATAGTAATAAATGATGAGGCTCTTGGTTTCAACGTTAGAGCTCTCACTGGAATAAATATGGACTCAAAGATGCGAGATAATGTTCTAAATGAGTTGTTCAGGATTCCAGAAGTGCGAGAGGTTGCAGAGGTGACAGGAAGATTCGACATATTGGTAACCATGAGTTCTAAATCCCTTGACGAGATGCATCAATTAATATCAGAAAAAGTGGGCAGAATCGAAGGCGTGCAGAAGACAGAAACATTTATTGAAATGCGCAAAACTGTAAGAGAACTGCTCTATTCGCATTCAATAGCTCAATAGTCCTGGAATGGCAAATGGAAACTTTGGAAGTATACGATATTATTATATTTAGTTAGATCATTACTGTCAACGTTGGAAGGACAATAATAAATGGATACCTTGACTACCTCTGCGTCCTTTGGCAGAGCTTTCCGAGATTATTACGAGCTCACCAAACCAAAGATATGGTATCTATTAGTCTTTACTGCTTTTGGCTCCGCTCTAACTGCATCCTTCCTCTTTGACATCCCGATTAGCGCAGGGATGTGGATTCTATTAATTCTCGGTGTAGCGGCAGGATCTGCGGCCGCTGACACTTTGACAGGATACAATGATCGCGACATCGATGCAATCATGGACCGAACAAAAGGGCGTCCAATTCCCTCAGGAAGAATATCTCCTAGAAATGCATTCATTTTTGGAATTATCCTTGCAGCAATATCTCTTGTTTGTTCATGGTTTTTGAATATTTACGCATTCGCGCTGATGGCGTTTGGTCTATTTGATAATATCATTGTGTATAGCAAATGGTTAAAACGAACTAGCCAGGCCAATATAGTTCTTGGAGGGTTCTCCGGAGGGGCACCTGCAATGATAGGATATGTCGCTGTCACCACACAAAGTATTGAAATTGGTATCATTATGGCGGGATTGGTATTCCTATGGATTCCAACACATATTTGGAGCCTTGCACTTCATTCGAGGAAAGACTATGCGAAGGCTGGCATACCAATGCTACCTGTCGTTCAGAATGAAAAAAAATCTGTTAGAATTATTGCAGTCACTACAATTTTGATGGTTCTTTTCAGCATTTTCCCTTTTTTTATCAACGAGTTTGGGCTTATTTATGTATTAACTGCTAGTGTTTTCGGTGCTGCTATGTTGGCCTTATCTCTATGGTTACTAATAAGACCTAGTGAGAAGGCTGCATGGACTGTTTTTAAATTCTCGAGTCCTTATCTTACTGCAATATTTATAGCGTTTATAGTTGACGCATTATTTCACTAGAATGTGTGACGTGCTACTGTTCGCACAAGATCTTTTCGCATTCATATGTTAGCCGTGCTACAACAACGTGTGCCTCCAGTCCCATGTTCGATATGCGGTATAGGCCAGTAAATTTCTCAGAAGTTGTTTTTGAAAAGTGCCCTCTAGGGAAACCACCCACTACGAATGCACACGATGGCAATGGGTTTGAGGAGAAAGTGTCGGTGACAACTTTTTCCAAGGTCGAAGGAGTGCCAATCGAGGAGAAGCCAATCACTTGCCTTGGTCTAATTATTTGGTCTATCAATTGGTGAAAGGTTACTCCTTCTTTCAATTCTAGCATTACTTTGGTCCCCTCTCTGCTTTTTATCGTCTTATTGCTAAAGAGGTCTGCCATTAATCCATCAAATCTAGAGTATGATTTAGGAAACCGTATTCCTTCTCCTATCATAATGCAGTTGCTATCGATTGTTGATATGTATACTCTGACCTTATTATTTACATAGAGTGGAGAGGACATCACTGCCGCCAATGAGAGATGCACGATATCAGGCCTGCCATGTTTTGCTAAGGACGGGTCAGTTTTCATTGCAGCATGGTGATAACTCCTGTCAAGAAATGTTTCTCTGGGATTCCTCCCTAGTCTTGCGGCATGAGCTCTGACTGCTCGATGATTTCTCAAATTTCGGGGAACCAGTTCCAGTGCAGCTTCTGCGATAACTATGGAGCATCCATATTCCTGCTTCATGCAGTCAGACAGAAATGTAGTTCAAGGTGTCTATAAAATAAATCTATGTACTCTGTTGTCAGGGTTGTTGATTTTTTCTTGTTGGTGATGGCTTTCAATCATGCAGTATTAAACTTTCCACTCAAAAAAGCCAATTTCTAACTGCCAGCCAACCGCAGGCCGTAATAAATCAGTATAATGATTTATCTACAGCGAGGTAGGCTATATCACAATATCATCTAAAAGACGTAACTTAGAAACGGCGAAAGAACGAATAGACATCTTAATTGATGCTGCATTATATTATTCGAAGATAGATGACAGGCTATCAGACGATCAAGCCCGTCTAGCAAAAAAGATTGCAATGAGGGTTCGTACCAGACTACCTTATAACATCAAACAGCTTTTTTGCAAGCAATGCAAAGAATTCATCATCCCAGGAAAGAGTTCAAGAATTAGACTTGGACGATCAAATACGAAATGTATCAGAATAAGTTGCTATCGTTGCGGCCACATTTATCGGAAGGTTCTCTCTTCTTAATTCTCGAACCAAGTCATTTAGCTTTTTTGTAAGAGTTGAAATGGAGCAATCAGTTATACCGAGCTCTTCAGAGCAAACTAAGAACAATTACTTCGATTTGGGATATAGCCAATCTTACTTGGCCCCCAATGAAGACTTTAATCTAGAATTGAATGAAGTCGATAATAATTTATAAGGAGTTACTAGAGGCTTATACATAGTGTATAATGGCAAAGGTGTATGATATTCCTGCTACAGACCTCATTGTAAAGTTGGCCGAACGATTAAAGAAGGATAAAAAGGTTGAGCCGCCGGCTTGGACGGCATATGTGAAAACAGGCACTCATGTGGAAAAGATTCCTCAGAACAGAGACTGGTGGTATATCAGATGCGCTTCACTTGTAAGAAAGGTTTACCTGCACGGCCCAATAGGCACATCTGACCTAAGAAGTATGTATGGTGGAAGGAAAAGAATTGGGTACAATCTAGACCATCATTGTGATGCCGGTGGTTCGATTGTCCGAAAGGCGTTGCAACAACTAGAATCAGCTGGTTATCTGACAAAGAAGAAGCAGGGAAGGCTAATGAGTGATGAAGGGATGAAGAAGGTCGATAGGCTTGCTACAGAGATCTTTAAGGAGATTCATACAATACCTAACCTACAAAGATATGCTTGATGGAAAAGGAAAAGTAGGATGCCTGTAAATCAACCTTCTCCAGACCCAAATGAAGAAGAATTAAAGAAACATGAAGCTGAAACTGCAATGCGACAGCGCGCACTGACATTCTTATTGGATCAAACTGCAAGGCAAAGGCTTACCAACATAAGAATGGTTAAACCTGAGCTAGCTACAGCGGTAGAGAATTATCTCATTAGCTCAGCTTCGTCTGGGAGGTTGAATAGGGCTCTAACCGACGAGGAACTAAAGCAGATACTGCTAAATATACAACAACCAAAAAAGGAATTTAAGATCAATAGGGTCTAAATCCTCCAATATCAACAATATGACCTAACTCTTCAGAAGGGAGTGTGAGGTGCTGAGTC
>DASSCH010000074.1:0-18288 GCA_035697905.1 Nitrososphaeraceae archaeon | reverse complement strand
GCTTTCTTTATTGCAGCTATCTTTTCTGCACGCTGTATTGCTTTCTGACTAATATCATATCCGTATACATCAAATCCTTTCTCCTTCACATATTTTGCTACAGGAAGGCCAAGCTGGCCCAAACCTATTATAAGAACCTTGCCGAAGCGAGAATAATTTTCGCTTCTCAAACAGCTTGACTGCGAACCTCTACTAATTATTTCAACGTCCTCTTTAGGCGAAGTGAATCCACAAGTATTATTATCTAACAACCGAGCAATTTATGGTTTTATTGTTTAATATACAGTAAGATAGTGAAAACTAGTAATATTTTAGTGGGGATACGTACAGTGGTTTGTTATGATTAATGTTACTTCCATTCAAAATTAATCTATCATATTTTCCTTATGTAGACAAAGGTATTCTGAATAATCTTAATATCGGTAGGAGCTCGAACACCCGCGAATTTGGTCGGCGACTTTATCGACCCCTTCTAAGACCAATTCCCGTTCTAAATGCTCGTAATAAGATGGTTAAAATATGATGAGAAATTCGTTAGTCCTGTGGACTATGGAGAATCGAACTGAAACTGTCACCAGGTATAAAGTTAACCAGCTAATCGATACTGGGATGAGCATTACCTTGAGCCTCACGGAGGATGTAGAGCTGGAGAAGGTGTCGCAGCAACAGCTAATACTTGATTCAATTGATAATCTCGTGTCAGATAAGGATATAAAGCAGCAGGTGAAGCCGTTCCTGGAAGCCATCCTCCGAGCTCAACCACAAACCGTAGTTAACACATATTCTCAGGCAACTATACAGATTACCATGCCGAAGCGGAGATTCCAGAAGATTGGACTCCCTCAGGTCGGAGATATTCTTGCAATTGATATAAGGAAAGATTAGCAAGTTGTTTCAATTCGATACTATTCGAGGAATTAAGTAGAATTATGAAATCATCAACATGTAGCAGACCTAGAAACTCTTCGATATCGAGAGATTGGAATAAATAGAGTTAACAGGCGAATATTCTTATGCAGTGTGCAGTATATGATACATACGTTAGAAAGAAGGATGGAAACGTTATGCATTTTGACGTAGTTGTGGAGGCCAAGACTCCGCATGAAAAAGCTATCGAATATGGTAAGAAGTATCTAGAAAGCGTAGGTGAAGGAGAACAACAGATGACCCAAGAAGAATGCCAATTCTGTCACATACAGCAAGCGCCTCCTAGAATAGAGACAGATATTCAAAGTACTGGGTATTATATTCAAAAAATGGAAGGTTGCCCTGCATGAACGTTTAATTCTCCAGAAACACTACTCAAGGGCTCAGAATATGTGTCGAGCAGGTTGATATTCGATTTTTCCGCCATCCATCAAGAGATAAGAATCGTTGGAACTTACCAAATCCGAAGAAAAAATTCTAGCTGGTAGTAAGGGAGAGGTATATGCATCAGCATATAGAGTCCTAATGGCGATAGGACAGGCAACTGAAGCGGAAAAACTTGTTCCTATAGAATGGGCCCATATTTCTGGTGTAAATTATAATACAATAGGTGATGCTGGAGTTGATTTCCTAGAAGAAGTAGCAAATGGTGTACGTTTCAGGGTAAAGACGACGATCAATCCTATGGGCTATGATAGGAACAAACCAAATACACTTTCTCAAAATTTTTTGTCTAAGCAAATGCAGATAGTAGAAAGCTATACAAAAATGGGAGCCACACAATCCTTCTCTTGTACTCCTTATGAAATATTTGGAATTCCGAAAAAGGGTACCTCTGTGAGTTTTGCTGAAAGCAGCGCTGCTGTCTTTTCCAATTCATTCCTGGGGCTGATGACTAATAGGGAAAGCGCACTTAGTGCACTTGCAAGTGCCATAACAGGAAAGGCTCCATATTCTGATCTTCGAATAGGGGAATCACGAATACCGAAGGTAGCCATAAAATGCAAGGGTATCACAATAAATACTGAAACTGATTATGGTTTACTTGGCTATATGGCCGGAAAAAATGCCAATGATAGCTGTATTGCTTTTTCAGATCTTAAAAGCAAAGTAGAGATGATGCCCGCAAAAGCGATCGCCTCGGGACTAGGAACATCAGGATCTTGTGGAATGTTTACATCTGGCAACGTGCCAAAAGGTGAACCTGTTGCAATAGGCAAGGAGGAAATGAGTAAAGTCAAGGACGAGTTGAGTACTGACGAAGATGGCGATCTCATAATGTTCGGTAGCCCACAGCTCGGACTAAGTGAGTTAACTTATCTGCACGATCTACTTGCGGGACGAAAATTCGATAGAAGGTGCATTATTTTCTGTTCAAGATACGTCCATGATCAAGCTAGGAAAATTGGACTAGCTTTAAAAGTAGAATCGTCAGGGGCAGAATTTATGTGCGACTCTTGTATGTGTCTAACACCGTTAGTAACTAGAGAGAACACTGATTCAATCATAACCAACAGCGTAAAGGGAGCATACTACATGAAAAGTTCCAACCGAGTCGGCGTTGAATTAAAGGATATGAAAACCATCGTGAAAACGTACAGCTGAATAAACTATGTATGTTGTTGAGTGCAAGTGCATAGTAAAGGGATTCGCTGAAGGCGAAGCTTTGATATCGGATACACCAATAAATTTTCTTACAATGATTGACCCCGGAAATGGGGAAATCAAGATTCCAAACCATAACCTTTATGGTCAAACACTGAAGGACAAGATTTTTGTTTACCCGCATTCAGTAGGTAGCAGTGTCGGAGCTTACGTCCTGTATAGCTTGAAGAAAAAATCGTCTGCTCCACTAGCGATCATATGTACGAATAGGATGGATATAACGACGGCCTCAGGGTGTGCGATATCAAATATTCCAGCTGTTCACCTGAAATCCCATAACATCCCGCTTGTTATCAGGAAGAGTCGGGCATTAATCGTAGATGCGGACAGAGAGCAAATATCGATCTATCTAAATTGACTGTAACCAAATATGTTTCACCTTCGGTTATTCATGCCATCAATTTACAGTAATAGAGTTAGCCTATTGGACTAATACAAACGTGCTCAGTACATAATCCTTTTATTAGTGTGTGGGAGAATTAGTATCTGATTGGCGAGGTTTTGTCCTGAGTGCGGCAGTGATATGAAATATGACAGTCCTAGTAAGAATTTTGTTTGCAAGGGTTGTGGTTTGTTTGTATCCAGTGAGAAATTAGACGAACTAAGGGACAAAGCAGCCGAAAAATATTATGAGGCCGGGGATGGTAGAAAACGTGTTCACAACGACTACCTTGATTGGTGGCAAAGTTCAAAGAAAGATAAACAAAAATAATCAAGAATAGTTGGAATTAATTTCTTGGATTTAGGGTTTGAGTAAGACTAAACGTCTATGATGCTCGCATTAGGTATCGTTAGCTGAGGTTATCGAGAAGTGTATGTCTGATCTGTTTTTGACATTTTCTGGCTCAAAAGCTGTCTCCAAGTTGGAGTTTAAAAAGACTTAAATAAGAAATATCATCCTTCTGCCCTTGCTGCCCCTTAAATAAAGATGGAAACATGTAATAAATGTAACAAGAATTCCTCAGTATATTTTAGAGAATATTCGGGGGAAAGGCTTTGCAAGAGATGCTTCCTGAATTCAATAGAGCGCAAGGTGCAACGAACTATAAACAAATTTTCAATGATTAAGTTTGGGGATCACGTGGCTGTAGCGACGTCGGGCGGGAAAGATAGCCTGGTTTTATTAATCATACTCAAATCCATAATTGACGTTTCGAGAGGGATTACTATGAGTGCGATTACAATTGACGAAGGGATCGCTGGATATCGAGATGAATCATTGAAGATAGTATCAGAGTTTTGTTCCAAACAAGATGTCTCACTTACTGTTCTTTCCTACGATCAGCTCTTCGGAACTCATATGGACGAAGCTATGAAGCTTAGACCATCGGCAAAATTAACATCTTGTTCAATTTGTGGAACATTTCGTAGAAGAGCAATAGACCTTGCAGCAGAACAAATAGGGGCAAATGTAGTTGCAACAGCCCATAACTTGGATGACGAGATACAAACATTCATGATTAATCTCTTCTCAGGCGATGTAAATCGAATAGGGTGGAATCAAGCCTCTTCTATTTACAAGACTGGCTACATGAAAAAGATTAAACCTCTATCTGAGACATATGAAAGAGAAATAGTCTTCTATGCACTTCAAAAGGGAATCCCATTCCAGAGCGAACAATGTCCTTATATGAATGAAAGCATAAGAGAAGAAATTCGGCAGTTTCTAAACGATTTGGAAAAAGCACATCCCGGGATAAAATACAATACCTACAAATCTACGACAGATATTTCAGCTCTTATTCGTAACGTGGGAGATCCTGCCAATATGAGGCAGGCTTGCGAGAAATGTGGCCGAGACAGCACAGAGCGGATATGCTCCGTGTGTAAGATTCAAGAGAGTTTTAAGCGAGTGGGTTGAGTGGGTTAGCAAGATGCGCGACACTAACATAAATATAATCTAATGCTGGATTACATATTCGGAGACAGGGAGGATCGGGGTGTTAGTCGTACCCCATACCAGAAACCGACTTCATGCTGGGATCAGCAACTGCTGGGTAAATCTACTGGTACAAGGTACCTGCTTGCCTAGCTGAAATGAAGTCATGCCGTGCTGGATGGTTATGAGCAGCATGTCATGCGAAGGCATGGTCTTGACTGCGTATTGTCGAAATGGGTGAGGTCCGGGAGGGAGCAACCCTAAGATAGCATGATCATGCTGGCACGTCTACGTGGCAGATCTTGCAGGGCTTGAGAGGGGGCTTTGGACCCTTACTGGAACCAGTAGGCTGTCTCCAATTGCACTTCAGTTTGTATCTGGTTATTCGTGCTTTACAAATCGCATTTTGACAGTTATCAAATTAACAAATCTATTGATTGCCATTTTGTCGATTAGCGTTCAATCTCGTGATATCTTTAGGGATGGAGCTTAGAGCCAATGACTGAGATGAAAAATCTCGTCTATTGGTTCTTTCTTCAATATTCTGATTAAGGCCCTAGCCTGGGGAACTGAAAGCATAGGCTTCTTGAAATGGTTATCGATTCCAATTCTCGGACAGGCGACCTGTACAAACGCATCTATATGACTAAATATCTGCAACCTTTCTTCCGTTATTTCGGTCAATCCAATTAACTTCACCTTCATTCCCACTTTTTCAAACTCTTTCTTTAGTTCTAAAGCTCGAGTCTTCGCAAACTGACCATCTTTTATACCAATGATAATCCCAATTGCTTGTGCGTCAGCAGCTTTGTAGATTGACAGAATTGCTTTCCTGTGCAATTCCTCTGCAACACTTCTCACTTCCTTATACTCCTGAAAGTATGGATCAAGCATGAATGTTTGTTTACCAGTCGATAACGCTACCCCGGCCGAATGGAAAGTACTTTGACCTAAAAAGACATAGCAATCTATTTTATCCAATTCGCTGTGAGCAGGGTAAAATTCACAGCCGAAAACCTGTCCATCGTTAAGCTGGCCCCTACCCCTTCCTATTACCACACTTATGCCTGACTGTTCAAAGATTCGGCGAACGTTCTCAAGCTGAGGTAGATGTTGGCTAATTGTCAGTAGTGATATCCTCCTATAGTTTCTGCTTAAAAGTTCGGTTGCCAATTTTCTTGCGACTTCATCAAAGGGCAGATCCTCGTATGCATCTATCATGACGATCTCATTTCCAAAGCCATCCATGGAAATCGTATGTCCTATATTAAAGAGAATTTCTGCACCGAGGACGTCGGCCGCATGAGTATTAAGGTCGCAAGAACCCCAGCAAGTATCTCCAATTATGTAGATTGGAATTTCGAATTTTTCTGCGATAATATCTGCCGTTTCCTGAATTTTAGACATTAATCCATCTGGTCCATCCAACGCAATAGATTTTGGCTTCCTATCTTCAATTATTCTGATTATTTTCTGATTATCGATCGTTATCATAAATATGCCCTGACTCCCATCGAGCTTTATTAATATCATTCAATCCTATGGCAATAAAAATGCATACACTAATTACAATATTCTAAAGGCAGACCATGCCAGTCCAACTAACCGTCACTTGTGAATGAAGTCTAATAATTATTCTTGAAGCAATCAAATCACATACTGCATGGTCACTATGCTCTATGATGAGTCCCTTCTTCTAAGTAATATAATCTTGTCACTGTCGCTTAACTGGGAACCTTCTGATTTACTTGGAAAATATACCTTATATTTTTCATCTGTGATTAGATCAAATCCGCAATCTCTAAGAAGAGAAAAAATCTCATTTTGATGCTCTGTATATTCCTTCATATTGGTCATAATCTGTATTGTGCCTTCATCGCGAAGCTTAGGCTTCATAATCGAAAGCAGAGCCTTAATCGAAGTGATTTGATTAGAATCGGTTTGATCGAGTGCATTCTTAGGCAAGACAATAATGAAATTATCTACTACCTTATCATTTACATTTGGAATTAATTTTGGAGTACTCCCCCAAAATGCAGATGCATTTGGCGGATCCAACATTGCAAATCGATTTTTAGCTCTGAGAACCTCCTGCTGGTCGTCGCTTACTCCAATAAAGTATTCGGCCCAATTGTCTATGGCAACCTGTTCAAGCATCTCAGCATTCATCATTGCGAGCTGGAGATTTACCTTTAAGAATAATTTCTTTGCATCGGCAATCGTCCGATTCAGTTGAGTTGAGGGATTGCCTTCATGAAAAAACTGATAAATCAAATTCCACCTTTGCCTAAACACATCTGGAAAGGTTTTACTGTGCAAAAGTTCTTTGAATAAGCTTGTCTCTGCGAAATCTGCAAAGAAAGCGTCTGTTCGCGAGACGGCTTCAAGCTT
The DNA here is from genome assembly GCA_035697905.1 of Nitrososphaeraceae archaeon. Taxonomy (GTDB): domain Archaea; phylum Thermoproteota; class Nitrososphaeria; order Nitrososphaerales; family Nitrososphaeraceae; genus TH5896. The sequence continues at coordinate 11,426 of DASSCH010000074.1, read as the reverse complement.
GGGCAGATACAATTCGTCATATAGACTTGTAACTCGATCCCATGCCCGAATTGGATCTGAGCTCATATATGTAACCGACAGGTCAGCTAACCAGAGTATTTCTGCAAGGAGACTAATCTTATCTGGATCATATCCTTCAGAAGCCAAATCTTTCAAGATACTGGAGAATGCTTTTTGGGCCTCTTGTGATGATGAGTATGGAAAATCAGTATGCCAGATGAGTGCTTCTATCACTAGGCTTTCCTTCGTCCTTTCATATGCTGCAGCAGATTGCAAATACTCTGGATGGGTTGTCGAATACTCTGCCGGAATCTTTGGAGAGTGTGAACGATCCCGAAAATACTCTTCAAATTCAGACGGATTCAACACAAAATAAGCTTCATGAATTCTATTTTTCTTGAGCTCATTGATAGTCCTGCTAACTTTTGGTCCCTTGGCAGATATCGATGCCCTGTTATCGTTCGTGGCCGTTGTAACAAATGTTGATTGAACAGGATCATAATCATGTACCAGAGCTGAAACAAGGATGAGTTCGTAGTCCTTTTCGGTAAATACAAATCCATGAAAATCTCTGGGTAACATTTGCAAGACCATATACGATACTTCTAGACTATGGTGAAAATTGTGATACTCTGTCGAGCCCTCGCCTAAACCCAGGTTGTCGTAAGCGTTGGCCAGGAAATTTACGAGAGTCCTTATTTTGCGAATGCAATTTGGAGATATGCCTTGATAAGAAGCAACCTGAATTATGGCGGCGATCAGTTCCTCATTCTTGGCATTTGCTAAATTCTTGTTGATATCATTTATAAAGTTCTTTTTTGAACGTGGGAAGTAGCGACCGATTTCATCGTAAATTATTTTTAGAGGCAAACTCTTATTTAGATAAATGCCAAGGGCTGTTATCAGGTATGGATATTCAATTCTAGGTTTTTCTCGTTCTATTACCTCCTCAGCGGCGCTTACCAAGGCTTTATTTAGGTCTGTTATTTTGGCTCTAATTTCCTGGCCCTCTAATGATTGGAATTCTCTGGGGTCGATATATCTTGATCTTTCTGTGTTCATCACTAACCATTGAGGGATTTTTACTCTATATCTGAAGTACCCTCGTTTTTTGTGTTGTGAGGATAGCGATGCTATTCTTTCTTTAATTGTAACGGCAACATTTCTACGTCCACCTGAAAAGGGGAGTTCGCTGTCACGGACGACCTGAATTATTATTTCCCTATCTTTAGCTTGGAGACCCAATAGTATATGCCAATATTTGCCCTTATCGAGCCAACTTGGAGCCTTAGTTTCTTTGTCCCAGAAGTCGATCGGTCCCAATGGGAGATAACCAGTTTCATATTGCTTAGTTTCAGGATTGTATGATCGATACTGATAATCTCCAATTTGAGGATCAAGTTGCTTGGCCTTATAATTTGCTGATAATACTCTCTCCGCAGACCTAGTTAACTCGCGATAAGCCATAGCACCCCATATAGTTCCGAGAGCACTCATCAGAGTTAGTATTGCTGCAACGACGTCAACTTGATTCGTCGTGAAGTACGCAGGAGTTAGCGGTATACCAAACCATCCTGTTGCTAGTAATCCGCTGAACGTAAGAGTGATGAAGAGCCATCTCGCTAGATCATTATAATAAAGGCTAAAAGACCTGGGGTCATCACTAAAATAACTCATCTTCTATTTACCATTTTGTTATTCGTTTTTGAATTTAAAGTGCAACTGCGATAATCCTGCCTCAGTTGCATGAGCCATGAGCCATACGTATTCACTTTACATTTTTGTTGAAATCTGTCCTCATGATTTCATTCCTTGTTTCGGACCATTTTTCAGATTTGCGGACACGCCATTTCTCATAACAAACAACATCTTCCAAATTCAATCTCGGTAGCCAACCTGAGCGTTCCAAGTCCGGTGTTCCTTCAAACTCGCTTACATAACCTAGACATAAATAAGCTACTGGTGAAACGTGTTCTGGTATTTCAAGTATTTCACGGACTTTACAATTTGAGATGATGCTCACCCAACCCATTCCCAAACCCTCTGCCCGAGCTGCAAGCCAGAGATTTTGGATGGCACAGCAAACGCTGTACACGCCCGTCTCAGAGATAGTCGTTCTACCAAGGACAAAAGGTCCAAATCTTTTCGGATCGTATGTGATACAAATGTTTAGTGAAGATTCCAAAATTCCTTCAAGCTTTAGTGAGGTGTATTTACGTTGTCTTTCTTGGTCCGATTCGAGCATCCTGACTGATTTTTGAAATTCCTCAAAAAATGACTGTTTTATCCTTTCCCTGATCTCCATGTCGCTAACCAGAATAAAGTCCCATGGCTGAGAGAACCCTACAGACGGAGCATGATGGGCGGCATTAAGGATTCTGGCCAAAATGTTTCCTGGTATTTTCTTACTGAGAAATTTGGTTCGAACATCTCTACGAGAAAAGATCGCTTTATACACAGCATCTTTTTCATACTGTACAAAGGAGTTCTGAGAAGTGCTCAATACGTTTTGATCAATCTTAGCAACAACCAGCGAGATTTATACTGTTAGTACAGGAATTATTTCTACTATCCCAAAGTAATATTCTAAGATTTTTTGAGAACATATATGTAGGCCTGGCATTGAAATTCAACAATAGGGCCGGTGGTCCAGCATGGTTAAGATACCGCCTTGACATGGCGGGGGTCGTTGGTTCGAATCCGACCCGGCCCATCGAAAAACAACACAAACCCTCCCCCTGCACATAACAGGTGAAAAACTATCAACACCAATTTATTCACATGAATCCTGACAACTAGATTGACAATCATGACAGGTATTGACAATGCCTCCTAGGGAAGCATCTTGACACTCTATTGTCAGGCAAGATATGTCAATTATAATGGGTAGCAAGTGAGCGTAGAGTGGCAGCCAGCAAGTGCGGATTTGGTAAAAGTGTTCAATACACTTTGTTAACGTTAACGAGTTAGACTTGATGATGTTTACAAAAATATTTACGTTTGTTAACAGCTGTAAACGGACTACATCGGCTTATTGATGGAACTAGGCCCTGACTTTGCCTAACCAATTTGGAATAGGATTTCGAAAATAATCTCCCTGACTTCAACTATTCATTAATAAGACTCCGGAACGAAAGCAAAACATTGGAACATTTAATTTGGAATTTCATTGAGAACGATGTAATGACTATTTTATTTCTCGCTTGAATTCTGTCAGAGCCTGTAACATGAAATTCTATGCCAAAGTATCAGTACTGATTTTTATATCGACTATTATAATCTATTCTGACCTTGTTTATCAGGTCATTAGCTAATATTGGCTTCTCAATATAACATCCGACACTCCGGATAGAATGAATTTCTCTTAATGCTCGATAATTTATCTAACCTGCAGTCATGAAGCAAATTCGTAAATTTAGATCTACTTCTAATAACCTTCTGCTTATTTCAATTCCATCCATACCTGGCATATTGATATCAACGAGCAACAAATCAAAGAAGCCAGGCTCAAAGATGTCCAGAAATTACTCAGGGCCATTTGAGGTATACACTTTGAACTTAAATGCTAATTGGCTCTTCGAAATGAGATTTGATTCCAGGATCGTTCTAAACGTAGTATTAACATCCTTATCATCATCTAGGATTGCAATTCTCTTGTACCCGCTGTCCGATCTAAACTTTGTAATTTCATGTTTACTTTCGGTCTCATTCCAACCTTACCCAACTCTAACACTGTTGGGTATTGCTAACTCTACTACGATTGAAATAGAATAGAGCGTATGGCTTGTGCGTTACCATTAGATCGGGAACAATTCCTCGGGAAATTCTATCAAAAAACGAGATGAGACTCAACGAATCCATAATATGCATATAACCTCAATATAGTTACTGTTGTGCTATCTATTTATGAACTTTAAAGAATGCGTATTAGAAAACATAGACATTTGTTATGAACTCGTAAACCAAACGACATCTTACTATTTGTAATATTCGGCTCTAATAAATCCACATTGGCGATAAGCAACGTGTAAGAAGAGAGAATGGGATAACACTACTATGCGACTTCCTGGACTGTTGACCTGGTTCTGGATACGGATATGCAGTGTCATTCATGAGACAATCGAACCAAAACAAGCTGTCGGGGCGAGAACGCTCATTTTTACGCCTGATTTAGCGAAAGCCGAAATCTTACTATTAGGGCAACTAAATCAGGCTCAATACGATAAAGCCATAACTGATAGATACATTCGAAGTTTGAACCACGATATGGGTATAATTGGACGTGAATCGTTTTCTGAAACGGAAATGCCATCGAAGTTCATAAGGACCTCCAATATTGTGTCGAACAGCCCGATCAAAAATAAAACTATGAGCAAGTTGAGGAGAATAATGATAGTTGATGACGAGGAGGATGTCACTTTCCTGTTTAAGATAATTTTGGAAGATATGCATCGTGACCCAACAATCACTTGCAAAGTAGACTCATTTAACAACTCACTAGTTGCGTTGGAAAATTATCGAGAGGGCTTATACGATCTAATAATAATAGATATAGTGATGCCCAAAATGGACGGTTTCAAGCTATACAAAGAATTAAGAAAAAAAGACAAGAACGTGAAGGTATGCTTCTTGACTGCGGGAGAAATGTACTATGAGGAGTACAGAAAACATGTAATTCCGGAAGTATCTGCAGATAAAATTATCCGAAAGCCTATCTCCAACGATGAATTAGTTAGGACAATAAATGGGTATTTTGAAGCCTAATTTTCGCTACCCAAATACAATTTCTCGTTAATAGGGGTACGGATTCAGTAGGATATCAATCTAAGGCGTAAAGGGCATTAGGGTAAGTCCGTCACTTGAATCTATTTGCTACTCTCAGTCATGGTACTCATCTCTATTAAACAACGTAAATTAACGGAAACCTCTTCTTTAAACCGCAGGTTTTGCCGAAGAGGACTGCCTTTCTACTCTAGGTTTGTATCCGAGGTCTGGCGATCAACTCCTGTATCAGACAATTCCTCAGTAAAATCCTCAAGATATATATCCATATACTTCTTCAATCTTTCCCACGATTTCCTTATATCTTCATTAGCGGGTTTCTTGATAGCGTACTTTCCTGCAAAAGGGATTTCTTCGATTTCAATGCATCCTATTGTTTGACTACTCTGGGAACTTTGGTCCCTATGTGTATCTGCGGAGAGTTTGCTGTCTAACCCTGCGTGTAGTTTTTCGGACAAGAGTGGCAACGAATTCTCTCCTGCGATTGGTTCTGTATCGTTTAGGTACCATCTTCTCACCTCTTTTTCAACACTTTGCGCCTCAGCGGATGAAACTCCTGTTAAATCTTTAATCTCAAGCCAAAGGTTCTCAGGCAGCTCTCTCCTGAATTTCTTGTAAAATTCGTTCCATAAGGATATTCTTAGCACTGACTCGCGAAGCAATTGTTTTCGATGGTCTTCGTCACGTGGGTATAGTATATCTTCACCATTTTTTGTAACTCTAAATTTACCTCTTCCCTCAAGTAGGCCATAGCTAATTAAACTATTTATTCTCCTGTAAAAGCCACCACTTGTTGGTGTCTTGTAACCTAGCAAGAGAGCAAGGTCATTTGCATGAATCTGTCGATCTACGCTCTTGACATTATCATATATCTTCTTGATGTCGATGAAGGCCCCTGAATTAAATCTGATCTCAGGAATTTCATGTGAACCAATTCGCAATTTGTTTGATTATCTTTCCATTAATCGTTATTAAATTTGCTTCACCGCGGGGCACAAACTTTTAATCAAATCCCAACTTCCGAGCCAACTACTGCTCCCAGGTGCTCGATTTTTAATCGAATTATTCACAACATTCCACCTTTTACTGAGAAAAAAAGGGATTGTAGTACATAAGACTGAACAAGAAATTCAACAGTTGTTGAGGTAATGGATTGTGACTATCTATATCGAATCATGCGTGATAAGCCTTCAACTCTGAAATCAGTCTGTCAATATCGCCTTCATCATTGTAGAAATGTGGCGATACCCTAATCCCTCCTCCGCGTGCAGATACTATAATCCGCCTTTTTCCTAGATATGAGACCAAATGCTCGGGTGATCTACTCTTGAATACTACAATGGCAGACCTATGTATGCTTGCAAGGGGAGATAGGATCCGAATTTTCAATTCAACAAGCCTATCGATTAGGTACTGTGTAAGATAGTAAATTCTTTCTTCGATCCTTAGGATGTTGATTTTGGAGAGGTATCTAACAGCTGCCTTCAATGCAATTATATTTGGAAAATGCGGCGTACTGAGCTCAAATTTAGAAGCGTTTCTTGACATCCTGATTTTCATGTTGTCAAAATACTCTCTATCCTCTTGTCCAAATTGACTGAAGAATGGAGGATTTAGGCCTGATTCTTCTTCTAGCAACTTACTCTGAATGAAGAGCATCCCTATTCCAAAGGAGGATAGCAACCATTTGTGACCATTACCAACTGTAAAATCAACCCCAAATTTGCTAACATCGAAATTCAATGCTCCGATCGACTGGGTTGCATTAACTACTAAATAGAGGTTCTTCTCATCACAAATCTTGCTTAGTGTCTCCAGGTCTTGCTTGAACCCCGTCGAATACTGAACGTGGCTGGTGATGATCGTTTGAGTTTTTCTTCCTATTGCCTTTCGAATAAGCTCGATGGGTACCATCCCATTCAGAGATTGAACTATTGTCAGATCTGCTCTCCTGTTGATCCACGGTAGATTTGAAGATGGAAACTCCAAATCGTTTGATATTGCATGGCCACGGTGAGCAAGCAAGTGAGCTATAATATTCATTCCTTCGCTTGTTGAATGAGTAAACGCGATTTCTTCGAAACGAGCCCCAATGAAAGCAGCGTACATCCTGCGAGCATCTTCAACACAATCTATCCATTTCTGCCAGCGAGTTCCACCGGAGGACATGCTCTCTTTATAAAATTCTAACACTGCGTTTTGAACTTGACTTGGGATTGGAGAGATTGCTGCATTTGCCAAATATGAATACTTTTTGGTGACTGGGAAGTCTTCCCGTATTTTGTCCCAATGCATAGATTTCAATTTGTAATAAAGTCTTCAGATAAAATGGGCTATATGATTTTCCTCAGGAAATCTGTTTTGTGAAGCCTATTGCCTTCATGAGGCTTTCTGTCGTAGAAATTCGACAGAAAAGAACATGAATCACATATATGAAGAACCACAATATAGATCGTATAGGGCGATTTCGATCTAGGTATTCATTGTAGGATATTATCAAATATCGCCGCATGTTGTCAAATTACAAGAAGGGGTATAAGAATCTCTGGAATCAAATGTACTGACTAAAAAGAATCTAGCTTCTACCTTTCTTAAAGGAAAAAGACGAGGCGACAAGATATTTCGTGGGACTGTAATCGCAGCTGCTGGTTATAGTGCACTAATGCTAGTCCTCGTCGCGTTTGCAGTAGGCGAAGGAGCACTCCCAATATTTTCCCACGAAGGCTTTCAATTTATTATAGGCACAGATTGGAACGCTGTATATGGGCGTGAGTCATTTGGCGCATTCCCATATATCATTGGTACCCTGCTCAGTTCTGCCATTGCAATGGCTATTGGTGTGCCAATTAGTCTTGGAATAGCCATCTTTGTCACGGAGATAGCTCCTCATAGGATCAGTACTCCCCTATCCTTCATCGTTGAATTACTCGCTGCAGTGCCAAGCATCATATATGGCCTGTGGGCGTTGTTTGTTTTCAGATTCTGGATAAGAGATCTCATTGAACGTCCTCTATACGAGCATTTGAATTGGATTCCATTTTTTGATAAGACTCCCTTTGGTCTGGATATCTTTACTGCTGGGATCGTTCTTTCCATTATGATTATCCCAATTATCTCCTCTATAACTAGGGAGATACTTCTCGTTGTCCCTAATTCACAGAGGGAGGCTGCGTATAGCCTTGGTGCGACGAGGTGGGGAACATTGAGGACCGCAATCTTTCCCTATGCAAAATCAGGTATACTCGGTGCTTCATTTTTAGGACTGGGACGAGCAATTGGTGAAACTATTCTTGTTACGATGATAATTGGAAATGCGATAGGTCCGGCTGCAATCCCGACCACCTTGTTTTCACAAGGACAATCCCTGGCAAGTCTAATTGCAAATGAATTCAACGAAGCAGCATCAGACTTGCATCTTTCGGCGCTAATTGGTTTGGGCGCTATTCTGTTGTTACTGTCTATGGTAATAAATATAGGTGCAAGATTAATGGTCTCCAGGATGGTCAGATCAGTCCCAGGAGGGAGAGAATAATGTCAGGGAATACAGACAAGCATCCCGAGCGATTCCATAGAAAGGAAGTGCAGAGGGTGATGGTCAAAAACGCAAGGAAGGCAAAGATCATCGATAAAATAGTTAGCATATTTGCAATCACATGTGTTATTTTAGCAGTTATCCCACTGACTAGTATATTAATTGAGGTAGTAAAGAACGGGATCGCAGCATTCAATTGGGAGTTCTTGACAGGAAGACCATCTGCTATTGGTCGAGCCGGTGGTGGTGTAGGCCCTGCAATTCAAGGAACCTTGATCGTAGTGGGTTTGGCAACAATGATCGGAGCACCGATTGGAATACTTACTGGTATCTATTTGTCAGAGTTCGCTGGGAGTGGTGCTTTTCCCAGCGGGGTACGATTCTTCAATGAAGTAATGACGGGTTTACCTTCAGTAGTTATGGGGATAGTCGGCTATATTCTAATTGTTCTCGCTCTAGGGTCATTCTCTGTATGGGCTGGAGCTTTTTCATTATCACTAATCATGATTCCAATCGTATCCCGTGTCACTGAAGAGACCATCAAGATCGTCCCCAACTCTATTCGAGAGGCAGGTCATGCACTCGGTATTCCAAAGTGGAAGGTCACTCTTTTCATAACATTCAAATCTGCAATTAGCGGGATTCTGACCGGAGTAGTACTTTCAATAGCAAGAATAGCTGGAGAAACAGCACCACTTATCATGACAATTTTAGGCACTAGCTTATTTTTTACTGGTTTCAACTCGCCAGTAGACGCCTTACCCCTAAGAATATGGCGCCTCTCCTCTCAACCATATGAAAGTGCCCAAACCCAAGCGTGGGGCGCGGCACTTTTTCTCATCATGATGGTACTGGTTCTGAGTGTGGCCTTGAGACTGTTAGCGCAAAGAAGAGGCTTTGCAGTAAAGGCCGGAATTTAAGAGCGGCTCGCCGTCTTGAGCAAAGCTTTAGGAATCTGAATTTTATTCCTACTTTTTTCTGTTCTAGTGAACCCCGAGCCTTACGCAAATATTCTAGTTAACCGGCTATCAATTACGAGTCTCTCGCTATATTCTCTATATTATCTATATAGACAATGATTTAATTCGTGTCTATCGGAAGATATTTTATTTGCCAGCCAAAGAGATCAGTAATCCCATAGCGGAGAGTACCAAATACATAGGGGATACCTTGTCCGTAAGGGAGACTAGCAGTGGCACGACCGAAACGACAAAACGAATGCAGGAATCTCAGGGTAGATCGAAAGTCTCCATTAAGGGCATAAGTGCATGGTTCGGTTCGAAGCAGGCCTTGAAAAATATTAACTTGGAGATTGAGGAGAATACTGCAACCGCCTTTATGGGACCTTCTGGATGCGGCAAGACTACGCTAATAAGGTGCCTGAATCGTATGCATGAAATGACTCCAGGAGCAAAGGCCAAAGGCCAAGTAATACTAGACGGCATCGACATTTACGACAAGTCCATTGATCCTGTTATAATAAAGAGAAGGATCGGAATGGTCTTTCAGAAACCCAATCCCTTCCCAACAATGAGCATATTTGACAATGTGGCAGCAGGTCTAAAATTGAACGGGATAAAAGACAAGAAGCTTATTAGAGAAATCGTTGAGGAGAGTCTAGATGGTGCAGGTCTTTGGGAGGAGGTAAAGAATGAACTGGACAAACCTGGAATGGGTCTTTCGGGGGGCCAGCAACAGAGACTTTGTATCGCGAGGGCATTGGCTATGCAGCCGGAGATTTTATTGATGGATGAGCCAACATCAGCTCTTGACCCAATTGCTTCTTCAAAGATCGAAGACTTGGTACACAAGCTAAAGAAGGACTTAACTATAATTATAGTGACTCATAATATGCAACAGGCCGCGAGGGTTGCTGATCGTGCGGCGTTTATGTATCTTGGAGAGATGATCGAATATGGATTTACTAAGCAAATATTTCAAAACCCTGAACAAGAACTCACTGAGAAATTTGTTAGTGGTAAGTTTGGATAGTATCCTTCTCAGGACAACTACTTTAAGTAGATTTGGTATTGCTGTCCCGGTCAACCTAGATTGACTCGCTTGCTTGATTTGGGCATAGATCGAACACGAAATATTATTGGTGAAATGTCTAAGATATCAGAGCTCTGCGTCTCTACGGTATTGGAGTCGTACACGAAAGGCAACGTAAAAAAAAAGGAGATGTCTGAATGGGCAGAGAAGCTTCGCACGCTTCAGGAGGAGGTATCTGACTTAGTTTTTGAGCTCATAGCCAGATACCAACCGGTGGCGACAGACTTAAGGTATATTAGATCATGTCTAGAGGTGTCATACGTGCTCTCACGGTTCGGAGGTTATGGTTATGAAATTGTAGAGGTTCTGGATATGATGGGTTCAATTTCAGAATGCGATAAAACAGTCGTCGCAGAAGCTGCAAAGGTAACTTCTGAAATGATTTCCCTTAGTGTGAGTTCATTGGATTTTAAGGACAAGCAAGCATCAGATAAACTATATGATATGGACGATATTGTTGACCACATCTATCGAGAATATTTGAGAAATATTGTTACCGCAAAGAAAGAGTCACAGAATATTTATGCTGATCCAAGATGTGTCATATCCGCACTTCATGTTTTGAGATATCTTGAAAGGATAGCTGACCATGCCTGCTATATTGCGGATTCAATATCATACATAGTAACTGGAAAATCGAATCCAAGGCGTGTCCAAATGAATCCCTAAGTCTTAGGTGTAGCAGGATAAGTACTGCATTCTAGTAGTACACTGTAATTTATGGGCCAAATATTTAGACTATATAGATACGGAGTATCTATATGATCAACTATCGTAATGTGTTTTATCATCTTTCACTAACTAAATTTTATTGAGTGCAATTCCTGAAAATAATGAAATACGTAAGATCCAGTTTACAGGTAGATCTACTTACATCCTTTCATTACCGAAAAGATGGATGAGCGAGATGCGACTTAAGGCTGGTGACCCCGTAACCATAGTTCGTGAAGCAAATAACTATCTTTCGATAATTCCAAGTGCTGTCAGAAGTCCTAGCTTGATAGATGAGGCTAACTCAACTGTGCTTTCTAATGAATCATCTAATACTATAAAACGGAAA
>DASSCH010000073.1:0-5770 GCA_035697905.1 Nitrososphaeraceae archaeon | reverse complement strand
GATGTGTAATAGCCTATTCAGTGGGAAGGATCTATTTTTTCGTGAGCGTAATGAAAAACAAAATCTTTATAGCCAGAGATAAACAGCTATCTAGCACACAGGTACGCAGATCCAATATTTCAACTCGCTCTGACTTTTTGCATCTTTGTTTGTGCAGACATTGATGATCACCTCCCTTGAACGAACGACCAGGACTTTTACTAGTAAAGTGTTAATATATGGAACTCACCAATTATGACGCATCTTATCGATTGAAATGAATGGATTTCTTTGGTTTAAACCTGCTCGACCTCTTCAAGTGGCAATGGGTTATTTTTTTATTGTTATCTTCATAGTCTCCCTCGCTTATCCCGGTGGGACTGATCTTTTAGCCTTTTTTCACACTCCACCATTGGCAGGTAATTTGGTTACCTTTGAAGATCGGAGTCTTGGGTTAACGATCAAATATCCCAGCAATTGGGAAAGATCCAAAATTGGTCAGGATCAAGTCACTTTCATAGCACCACGCGAAAGCGATTCATCTTCTTTCCCAGCTGGGCTAGGAATAAAGTCGCATAATATATCATCTGCAGATTCCACATTAGATGATATTGCAAAAGAAATAGTTACGGATCTCAAAGATGATACTCAAGATTTTACTCTCTTGAGCTCTGGCAAGTCGAAACTGAATAACTTTGATGCTCATGAGATCTCCTTTAGCGCAACAGATGATAACGATGCAAAAAGGACCGCAATGCAAATAGTTGTAAAACCTGGAAATATGGTCTATGTAATCACGTACAAGGCCTATCCAGAAAAATATGAATCATATCTGCCGATTATACAGTCAATGCTAGATTCGTTAAAATTTCTGTGACAATCACGATAGAGCGACCCGGTTGGTTTCATCTATAAAAAATCAGATCTCTCTTAATTTTCTATAATCATTACTTAGGATCCCGTTTTGCTGTTCATGATTCGCACACACCAACATGCCTACTAAATATGATCAGCAGCTTTCATGATTGCGATTCCAAAAAATCCTTTACACCAATTATTGTGTTTTGGGGATGCTTGCAACGACAGAGATTAGTTCCATGCTCGGAAAATTTGTGTTTACACCGATAATATCTACATATTGGTTCAGATTCCTTTCCCAAGACGTCGGTAACCTTCAATCTCAACATGAAATATATGCACATACAATATATTGTTAATGGAATAAGCTTTTGCTTACCGCACGGACGACTTAAATTAGATATTTGTTTGTTATCTTATCACGAATTACAGAAAATAAATCATAGACTTCGTCCAAATAATTCAATAATATGAGTAAAAACATATGAATCATTAGGCCATATTTTAATGTTTGTAGGATTCTACTGTTAAACGATTACCAAATAGTTAATATTTAACATGGCCAGTAATACCTTTGCCTTAGCAAATGCATGAACGAGATTTCCTTCATGAAGTCTGCATAAGTGCTTTATCTGTTAGCAAGAAAGTGAGTTTTGCGGGGATTGTGGATAGTAACGGTAAACTCCTTCTTGGTCATGAAAAGAAAAATGCTGATACCAACAGACGGAGATTGCTTTGTTATATTGGTAATTATGAGAATAAAGTTGTTGTTAGCATATACTTCAAGCATCTTGAACCAATGCTAAATGAGATCGTAAAAAAACATTTCTTTGATATGAAATCGAATACTACGATTTACGATAGTAACACAGCAGACAGGGAGCATGCTATCCGAATTTATCAGATCAACGAATTTTATGTTTTGGATGTTGCTAGCAATATCAAATTGGGCTTTATTCCAATAACAGAAACAGCGGACAAATTTCTTTGTGTCTACTTGGAATCGGATATGGTCGAAATGTCCAATACCTCATATCGTAGGATAATAGCGTCCATTAATAGATCTCTATGAGCAGTCCACGTTCAGAATTATCTATCTGTCAAGCAGGAACCTTTCACTTCACTCTAGGAAAACAAAGTGGTCGATACCAGAGGCTGAGAATGCGGCTTGCTTCAATCCCAAATTATCTAAAGGTATATATCTAATGATTAGAATACTAATCTTTAGTGCTCTATGCCAACTTTTGATTATGAATCTAATCCTGGATTTATCATAAACAGGACTGCTAGAACTCTTTCGCGTTCTTTAGATATAAGACTGAGGAACGGAGTCGGCATAACGTTTGCCCAGTGGAGGGTACTTGTTCTGCTAACGAAAACCCATGATGGCCTCTCCCAGAAGGAAATCGCAGAGGGTCTTGGGTTAGAAGCACCTAGCCTCATTCCCATTCTTGACAAGTTGCAGACTGATGGTTTTATTGAGAGGAGGGTAGACCGCAATGACAGAAGAAACAACCGAATATATCGTTCTAATAAGACCTTCGAAGTCTGGGCGGCTACCCTTGAATGTGCAACTCAAGTGCTCACCATTGCTTTGGCAGGTCTTGCAGAGGACAAAGTACAGATTATGAAAGAAGTATTGGAAAAGATGTGGATTAATCTACAAGAAAATATGGATCCTTCCGCCAAGACACCGGAGACAATAGCTGAAATAGTTAATCCAAAAAAGGGATTACGAGAAACTACCGTTTCACAACAACAACAGGGCTGAAGTCGTAGGAGGAGATTATTTACAGAATGCAGAATCCGCTAAAGGGTAAACTAAATCAGAATAATCCAAATGGAGGATTATCGGCCAGCGAAGATTCTAAGCTTTTGACCAGTAGAGGCAGTCGAGTACCGATACCTCGTACTGCTTGGAAATTACTAATTATTCTAAGCTCCATCGCAACTATGGTCATGTATGCAGAGACGATGTTGATTCCTGCTATCCCCGATTTGATAAGTGACTTCAATGTCTCCTATGGGACTTCTTCCTGGATATTGACGACTTATCTGATTAGTGGCGCAGTCGCTACCCCAATTGCTGGCAAACTATCTGACGTCTATGGAAAAAAGAAGGTCCTCTTATCGGTAATGCTAGTCTATGCAATAGGGGTCTCTTTCGCAGGGTTTGCCTCAGACATTTACACCTTGCTACTTGCGCGGGCTATTCAAGGAATTGGAATGGGGATGTTTCCCATTGCATTTGGACTCATAAGAGATCAATTCCCAAGGGAAAAAATTTCGATAGGTCAGGGAATTATAAGTTCGATGTTTGCAGCTGGTGCAGCGATAGGGTTGTCCGCAGGGGCCCTAATTGTAGAGAATTTTGGATGGCAAGCTACTTTTTTCACGATTATTCCAATTGCCATTATAATTCTAGTTATTATTTGGAGGTATGTGCACGTTCGTGAGGGTCGTGATACTGGTCCTTCGCCGATAGACCATACTGCTATAAGCGATGAAAAATCCGACCGGGCTCCTATAGTAAGTTCCAATAGAAAACAAAGAGGAAGATTACAACTTGATATTAAAGGAGCTGCAGCTCTAGCAGCATCTATTACCTCATTTTTGTTATGCCTAACATTAATTGAGACCTCTGGTAATCTGGGCACTGAAAGTAATTCAGTTCTCAGTATATTATCAGCTTATGCCACTATTTTAGGCTCAGCCGTGGGTGCAGCCGTTTCCTTTGCTCTATTCTTGTTAATTGAGAGGAGAGAGAGTTATCCACTTATTGATTTGAGACTTTTAGGAAACAGGGCGATACTGCCATCAATGCTAATAATCCTCATTGTGGGACTATCAAATTTCATGGTGTTCCAGACAATTCCAATACTGGTAAGAAATCCAGAGCCATTAGGGTTCGGAGCCGACGTCGTTGGTGCGGGGACAATTCAGCTACCATTCGCGCTAGTATTCCTGGTATTTGGGCCGACTTCAGGATTCATAATCTCAAGGCTAGGTTCTTTAAGACCAGTAATAGTTGGAACTTCAATCGTTACGGCTAGTTTCCTGGGACTTGTATTTTTTCATGACAGCCCAATTGCCATTTCAATTAACTTGGGTGTTCTTGCTACTGGATTGTCTTTTGCGGCTATTGGAGCTATGAATGTAATAATACTTGCTACGCCAAAAGAACATACCGGCATTTCCCTTGGAATAGCAACCCTAGTGAGGATAATAGGGAGTGCAATAGGACCGGCTCTTGCAGCTATGTACATGCAGGCAAGCCAAACTGTCATTGATGTGGGGGCTGTGCCAAGATCCTATCCATCTGATTTCGCGTTCGTGATGATATTTTCTTCAGCGACATTAATCGCAGCAGGCTCAATCTTTCTATCTGTCTTGCTTAGGCGAAGGGCAAGTAATATGGCCATCCCCCAACTTTCATAAGTTTCTCATTGGTTAGCGAACTATTCTATAGTTAATAACGGATAATTCATGAGCTTCCTCATCAATGCAAAACTGTCACCCTCGTGGCTCCAATCTCGCTAACTACATAGGTGTCATGTCCTATCTCAATTATATCGCCTGGGGCTATTCTATCGTGAGTTCGTCTGCTTCTCAGGGGCTTACCAAACGGTTTTTTCTGTTGTTTAAACATGAGCCAAATCCTTCCGACATTTAATACATTCTTGAATTCTGATTCCCATACAAGATCATATAGTGTATATAATGCCTGCAAGCTGATCCTGTTATCCCTGATAAGTAAGTCAGCTTCAGGCTCCCTACAAAAATATACTCTTACAATCATTGGTAATCTACTGGATCAGTTTGTAAATATTTACTAATTAGCATTTTTTGGCTAACTGAACACAATCATGAAAGACCGCCACCAAAGTTGGTTAACAAAGTGGCTGAGTGAAATTTTGAGAATTTTTATAGGTAGTGCAATAGGCGGTTGTTTATCTCGGTAGCATAGGAAGACGGTATACGATACTGTATTAGACAACTTCAAAAATGGTAAGTAGATATGAAGATACCAAAGGTTAATCACATAATAAAAATGGGTCTTGTACAATTCTCATCAGCAGAATAGGTTCAAAACAATCAATAAGATAAAAAAAGGACAGTTGACGTCCCGCGACCAGATCTGACTCCGGCTAATTTCTTCTTCTACTTTATTATTTGGACTGACTTCGTGATTGTTCCGTAGATCGGAGTATCCCCGAAGTGATTGTCAACCGCGGTTGGGTCTAAGTATATGCTCACAACGTTGTTACCCATATCGGTAACTGATGTCGGAACACTGGTCACTGGCCCATCTCTCATGGTAACTGTTAAAGTTCCGTTGAATACGGCGGTGTTATTATCTGGCATAGACATTTCAGTTAAAGTAAAGTTGTCTATTTGATGCTGGTGCAATGCACTGCCGTTCGTCCTAACCATGTCAAATGATGCAACAAATTTGCCATTCTTAGACATATCTTTCCCCATATTTGAAGTTGAGTTTGATGCTGAAGAGCTTTGATTTCCATTTTCTGCTGTTTCGTCTTCAGTTAGGCTCGCCTTCCAATAACCAGACAATATCCAAGAAGGATCCCCATTTTCATCATTTTGAATGCTTGCTACCGAACCAGCAGCGTAATGGCCAGGTCCCATCATACCATAGCTGTGATCGCCTCGCTGATCCATTGGATATGCTGAAACTTGGTTGTCATCGAATGGCGCATACATTAGGATAAATCCAACTGCTGTGGAGAGGAGTGCGGCTCCCATCACTAATATGAATTGGTTATGTTTCAATGCGATGACAACTAACCGTCACAATCTTATTAAGCATACGATTTGGTCTATCGCACGTAAACGTACAATGGTTAAGAACTGGACATCAATATTCTAACGCAGATCGTAATCACTACTTTAATTTTATGTACGTCCACGGTAT
>DASSCH010000072.1:0-9405 GCA_035697905.1 Nitrososphaeraceae archaeon | reverse complement strand
GTCTGGAGTACAGACGGCACCATATGACCTTGCTATGGTTTGAGTTTCGTCAATTAAGTAGGGGAAATTAAGTTTGTACTCTTTTCCAAACTTTATCATGTTATCAAAACCTTCGTTCTCGTATTTGGGATCGTTACTATTAATGCCAAATACAGTCAATTCATCTGTTGAAAATTTAGATTGGAGCTGAACAAGATCGCCAATCCTTGCCTTTACGTACGGACAATGGTTACAAATAAAGACGATTAACAATGCTTTGCTCTCCGAAATATTTTCTAACGAATAGGTCTTTCCATCAATTCCCTTCAATCTAAATTGTGGGGCAGGTTGGCCGGTCTTAAGGGTATTTGTGGATTCTGTTTTAACCAATCTAGGTAATATTTCCCCATGTCTCTATAAAACGTTTTTTTTATACTGTGTCCTGATCTTACCTGAAGTCTCTAACGGATTAAGAAGTTAATACTAAATCACGAATTACGAATGAACGGAGGGCCTAATTTCTACGTGGGAGTTTGGTAAGCCTCCATGAAATCAGTATTGACGCAGTTGAAGTTGGAGTCTGTCTAGATTGACCCGAGTCTAGATTAGGTACATCTGATTTATGGTATATCTGCATGATCGTCCACTTCACCCATTCCAACAATATAATTTGCTTTTGAATAAAGCATTTAACAGATCAGATCGATACTTGAAACCACATTTGAATTCAGCAAGCGCAGTTTATATATTCTGAATGTGGGTTGAGTTGAAGTGTCGTTAATATTCATATTACCAACCGTCAGTAAAGATCAATAGAATTCGCCATTGCTGTCTCGGTGATTTATCTATGACAAGCCTTGCATTTTTTATTTGTTGCAGTTAAGTTCTAGTCTCTTTCTAAAGAGAGACACAAAATTACTACCATATTCTATCTGATTTCAAGGTTGGCGGTATCAGTGCTACCAACTCTGTTTCTGGCCATAGCGTCGCTTGTAAAAATTTTTATACTTGGGGCGAATGTATCATGGAAGTGCCGATAGATACTGGCGATACTGCTTGGATGATGGTTGCGACGGGCTTGGTTCTACTTATGACACCCGCACTGGGCTTCTTTGAAGCAGGACTCATCAGAGGCAAAAATTCTTTATCTGTAATGATGCAAACTTTTTCAGGTCTAGCAATTCTTTCTGTACTGTGGTTCCTGATAGGATTCACATTGGTATTTTCCCCCTCAATAGGTGGAATTATTGGTGGATTGCAATGGGCTTTCTTTAATGGAGTACCTTTTGACAGTGCTTTGGATTATGCACCATCTATTCCAGGCGTAACATTTGCAACATTCCAAATGATGTTTGCGGTTATAACTCCCCTTCTGATAACTGGAGCATTTGCCGAACGTGTAAAATTTAGTGGTTTTGTAATTTTTATCATTGCATGGAGTTTTGTAGTATATTTCCCTCTTGCCCATTGGGTCTGGGGAGGAGGCTGGCTCGCAAATCTAGGAGTATATGACTTTGCAGGAGGTATTGTAATCCATACATCAGCAGGTTTAGCCTCTATTGCCGCAGCACTTGTCTTGGGGCGGCGTAAGAATTTTGGCCCAGATATCATGGTTCCACATAATATTCCTCTCGCAGTTCTGGGTGCATCCCTGCTTTGGTTAGGTTGGTTCGGATTTAATGCTGGCAGTGCACTAGCATCGGGTTCCTTGGCGGCAAATGCATTCCTTGTTACTCAAATTGGAGCAGTGACTTCCGCCGTAGTCTGGATTCTATTATCTTGGAAGAGATCAAAGAAACCTTCTACAACAGCAGCGATCAACGGTGCTATCTGTGGCCTTGCTGGTGTGACTCCAGCTGCCGGTTTCATAACTGCACAGAGTTCTTTCTTTCTTGGAATAGTGTTGGGGTTCGCTTCTTATTTTGGCATCCTACTTATTAAGGAAAGATTGAAAATTGATGACGCACTCGACGTGAGTTCGGTACATGGCATAACTGGAATAATTGGGGCAATTGCAATCGGGTTCGTTGCAACTACACTTGTAAATCCGGCTGGTCCTGACGGATTGCTTTATGGGAATGCAATTCAATTGGCGATCCAAGCCCTGGGGGTGGCCGTTGCCGCAGCTCTTGCATTTGTGGGCACCATCGTTATTCTGAAGCTGATAGACAAGACAATTGGTCTTCGTGTCACTGAGGTTGAAGAAGATATAGGCTTAGATATTGCTCAACACGCCGAACGAGCATATGTAGAGCAATGAGATAGTTATTGATGTAGAAATGTTTGATACGAGACGGGTATATATACAACCAATAATTACATAATGACGAATACCTTCATTGAAAATGCTTCATGCTATCATAAGAGCTGAGAAGATGCCTGTGGTTAAGGAACAATTGCGCAATATTGGTATTGGAGGTATGACCGTTTCTTCGGTCTCGGGATGGAGTAGGCAACGAGAACTACATTTGCAGTGGCGTGGACAGCCTGTGTCGTACGATCTTGTCCCCAGGATGAAATTTGAAATTGCAGTTCCCGACGAACGAGTCGAATTAGTAATTAGGACCATTGTAAAGCATGCGCGAAGTGGAGAGAGCGGAGAACAAGGAGATGGGATTATTTTTCTTTCTAGTATCGAGCAATCCATTAATATCGCTACTCTCGAAGAAGGAGAAAGAAGCCTGACCTAGTATTAATAGAGGCGGCGTCACTCATTGCTTAATAAATATTATATAAGAAGTGGGTATATCCCAAAGGGACTTTGAAAAGAATTGATCTGATAATTCCACATGAGCGCCTGCGGGATTTGAACGATCTGATGCGCGAGCACGATGTAGGCGGACTAACCTTCTATGATATCAAAGGTCGCGGCCGCACTAGGCAAGAGCCCGTTACTGTTGGAAGAGGAGTAATGCGTTACGTACCTGAATTTGGATCACGAATGAAAGTCGAAGTCCTAGTCAGCGACGAGAAGGTAAAGCGAATAATAGATGATATATTTGTAAAGATCGGCACTGGCGCTGTGTCAGACGGCAAGATATTTATTTACGATGTCTCTGAAGCATTCGATATCGGCACTAAAGAGTCAGGTGACGAAGCCTTATAACACGAGAATAGATATTGGACTATCAGCGATTGGCGGAGAAAGAGTAATCCGTTTGTCTAGAACTTTAGTCAAAGATGCCGTACTTGAAATATATTTAAGACAGGATCCCTTTCAAATATGACGAACTATTCTTCACTTGAAGAAGTCTTATTACTTCCAACCCGTAAACTTGTTGTAGCTTCAACTGACATTGATTTAAGAAAATCTGGAGACTGCACAGTTTTTGTACTACTGGTAGAGGAATCCTTTGGGTCTGCAGGTGGACGTGCAGGTGGCTCCGGGAATAGAAAAATAGGCAGGATACTTGGCTTCAAAAGGCACTTGTCAAGAACGGACTTGATAATTGATAGTCAAGAAACGGAAACCATTAATCAATTTGATGTTCCCTATAGTGCAGTAGCTTTAGATATTTTTCTATCGACTGGTCAGGAATCAGTAGTTCAAGGCATTGTCGATTCTGTCTTGATAGAGGAGTATATGCGAATTGTTAATACGGTTGTCTGAATCAATTTCTTGATCCCAATCATTGTCTGAATCTAATCATGAAGAAACAGTGGAAAATGTCGCTGAGAGTATCGAAGATCTTTTAAGAATGGGAATAATTAAATTTGATGATCCCAGTGTTGTTGGGCAAGAAAAGGTTATCCTAACTGCCAAATTCTCGTTCATTCTCTCAAAGATGATGGAAGATCCGAATGTCATAAAGGACGATCAAGAGCCCCTTCTCAAGGCTGTCTACTACGCATTTCTCATCTACCTTGACGAAGAGCTCAAACTCCCGCGGAGACTTACTATGGCATTAGCGAACGACATCGAAAAATTCCAAGACTCATCACAATTGTCTGAATTTGTGAGAAGGTATGTCATGGTCTTGTACAACATACTGCATAGAGCTTGACGATGACTTTGGATAGGGAGAAAACTTAAAGAGTCTTTTCTTTAGGGATAATATTCGTAAATTAACTGTATATTTCTGATTGTCAAGTAATGGTTTTTATAAAGTTGAGAAGAAAACGAATCTAAAATGTCACTAATTCGTGAATCTGGCGAGATCCATACACGTGACAAGGATAATACCTTACCGTCATATGGTGCTCTTGACTACTTTCAAATGCATTTCATAGTAATGGGTAGTGTTAGTAATCCCTCTGATCTGATTGCAAAATGCAAGGCTAACACAAGCGGTCATTTTTCAAAAAGGCGAGTAATCAGTGTCAGTTGGGAAGGGGGTAAGATTGCTGAGATAGTGAGCAGGGATCAACAATTAGCAAGTTATCTTCGAAATGTATTACTTGAGGAAGGAGAAATCTATATCGATCCTCTCGAAGATCATGTTCGTGTGTATGGAAAATGGAAGCATCAACAAGAGTTACGTGTATATGAAGAACTTGTCCTGACAATGGATCGAATCTGTAATCACGTCAAGGCGTTTCTGAACAAGCAAGAGTAACTAAAATATAATATGAGACGAACTTAATGGCTAGGCGTAAACGAATGTAAATTATTCGCGCGAATACTTTTTCATCTTAGATCATGATGGAATCTTTCCAAGTTCATTTGATAGTTAATTTTGAAACTAAAAGGTGCCGACCCAAAATCAACAAAAGGGTTAAATAGGATCTTCTTAAATGTGTGTTGCGATTTGGGTTAGAATTGCAATTCGTATTCGACACTTCATGGAGGCTAAATCTATATGGTATTTAAATGGGTGTTCGCACAGACTTTGCTAAGAATCCTTCAAAACCAAAATGCTGCTTGATGAAATGATTAAAAGGAAGCGGGCAATTAGTCGATACCTCCCAGGTCCTTTAGCTCAACTGCTATGAGCTGATAGGCTTTCTGGTTGAGAATGATAGATATTAATTACATCTTTTCCATATGGGGAGTCACAAGATGGATCGTACAAGTACTGAAGTCAATACTCACGAAAGTGCTCAACCAGTTTACACAGTCAAATACCTTGAAGAATTGGTCACAAGAGTGAGAAATGGTAATTTGAAAATAGCTATTTATGGACTTGGGCATGTGGGTGCACCGCTGGCTGCTGTCTGGCTAAGAGCCGGTGCTTCCGTTATTGGGATTGATAAGTCTGAGAAGGTCAGAGAATACGCAAAAGAAGGAAAAACCCAGATCCCTGAGCCTTACGTCAATGAGGCTTTTGCCAAAGGACTTCGAGAGAATCGATTTTCGGTCTATGATGACCCAATTGCTGCTTCAAAGGATTCATTCT
The DNA here is from genome assembly GCA_035697905.1 of Nitrososphaeraceae archaeon. GTDB lineage: Archaea > Thermoproteota > Nitrososphaeria > Nitrososphaerales > Nitrososphaeraceae > TH5896. The sequence goes on along the minus strand of DASSCH010000072.1, from coordinate 4,090 downwards.
TTAAGATGATCTGTGTACCCGTGATGGCAGATAATGCGACCGCCAATCTACAAACTGTCGAAAACGTCGTCTCTTCTATAGGTGTTGGCCTCAAGCATGGTGATGTAGTTGCATTAACACCAAGCGTTCCTCCTGGAACAACTGAAGACTTTATCTTGCCAATCCTCGAAGAGAATTCTCGACTGAAATGCGAGAGAGACTTTTTTGTGATATACAATCCAGAGAGGATATACGAGGGGAGGGCCATACATGATATCGAGGATGGATACCCCGCAGTTCTTGCTGGAATTGGACCTCAGAGTTCGAACATTGGATCAGTACTATATCAGTTAATCTTCAAGAAGGGGGTCATAAAACTTTCATCGCCGAGAACAGCGGAATTCGAAAAACTAATCGAAGGTGTCTACAGGGACGTGAATATTGCTCTTGCTAACGAATTGGCTAAAATTTCTGAGAGAATCGGAGTAGATTTTTGGGAAGCCAGAAATGCAGCTAACTCTCAGTCATATTGTCACCTTCACAGACCCGGTATAGGAGTTGGAGGGGCATGTATACCGGTGTATCCTCAATTCATCCTAGATATAGCTCGTAAAAAGAATATTGAATCCCCAATTACCAAGTACGGCCGTTTAGTTAACGAAGGAATGCCTTCATACGCAGTTAACGAAGCATTGACTGCCTATCAAATGTTTCATGCGAAGGCAAAGAATCCCGAAGATTATAGAGTCACTCTTCTTGGACTCGCATTTAGAGGAGGCGTTTCAGATACTAGGCTCTCCCCTACGTACAGAGTGATTGAAGAGCTCTTTAAGAAGGGTGTAAATAATATTCAGGTGCACGACCCGTTGGTGGTAAATGATTTTGCCCTATCTAAGTACCCTGGTGTGAGCTTGAACGGTAATCTGGCATCATCATTGAAAGGTGCCGATCTGATTATCATAGTTGCTGATCATACTGAATACTCTGATCTTAGTGTCGAAGAAGTTGGAGATGCAGTTGTATATGACGGCAGAGGTATTATTGACACTTCAAATACATTTGTACCAAATTTCGTCTCAATTGGGGTTGGCCAGAACACGACTTCCCCGATGAAAATTCAAAAGCCGAGTCTGTAGGGATATTCAATGAAATCTCTTTATAGGAAGGAACTATTAACGGTCCAATGGCGACGAAACGCAGTTCAGATCATCGATCAAACTAAACTCCCTAACAAATTAGTTTACTTAAGGTGCACAAATCATCACGAAATCGCTAAAGCAATCAGATCTCTAGTAGTAAGAGGGGCTCCTGCGATAGGCATATGCGCTGCCCTGGCTTTGTTGTTGGTGACCATTAATAGCAAAGCGAAAACCGAAAAGGCCTTAAAATCAGAATTGGAAAGGGCAGGTAGCCTATTAATATCCACTCGACCAACAGCTGTTAACATCAATTGGGCAGTTAGGAGAATTCTGCACATCTCCTCAAGCGGTAAGAATGTTAATGAAATAAGGCGATTAGTTAGGCGAGAAGCGCTGGCAATGCTCGATGACGACATTCTTACTAACAAAAAAATGGGGAGGGCTGGTTCAGATTTGTTTTATGATGGAGACGTGGTCATGACGCATTGTAACGCGGGGTCACTTGCAACCTCAACGTACGGAACTGCATTGGGTGTGCTCAGGGCTGCACGAGAAGATGGAAAAAACTTGAAAGTGATTGCCACGGAAACTAGGCCGGTAATGCAAGGCTCAAGGTTAACAGCCTTTGAACTAATGCATGACGATTTTGATGTTCGTTTGATTTCTGATACTGCAGTTGGGTATGTGATGGTAAATAAGATGGTTGACAAAGTTATTGTAGGTGCTGACAGAATTTTGCGTACAGGACATGTCTATAATAAGATCGGCACTTACCAGATTGCCATATTGGCCAACATTCACAAGATACCTTTCTATGTCGCAGCTCCCATTTCGACTTTTGATTTAAAAAGCTCCATTTCTGAAATAAAGATCGAGGATAGATCGCCTGATGAGATTACAAAAATCAAGAACATACCTATTGCTCCAAAGGGTATTAATACCATTAATCCTGCTTTCGACATCACACCTCCAAATCTTGTGACTGGTATAGTTACTGAATTAGGTCTACTCAAACCACCTTTTCAGACAAGTATTGATGCGATTTTCAAACGAAGACGCAATTAAGAATAGAGTGAAAATAAATATCGTGGAACAAAGTATTTATCGAGTATTTGGTAAGCAATCTTAGATGTCCTCGCAGAAGGTTACCGATGAGCAGGTGTTCAACGCGTTGCGAAAGTGTATGGATCCTGAGATCCCGGTTAACGTGGTGGACCTTGGTCTTATATATAATGTAAGGGTGCATCCTACTAATGATGTCGGGATAGAGATGACTATGACTACTAGGGGATGTCCTCTTCATGATACCCTTGTTAGTGACGTTAAGCGTTCGGTGGGAAAAATTACCGGGATTGGAGATATAGATGTGAAAATTGTTTGGGATCCTCCATGGACAAGTGAGAAGATTAATCCTGTAGTCAGACAAAGATTGGGAATCGGAAAACCCAAGTTGCGGTTTCAAATAGACTATGAAAAATATAAACCTGCTAAGGCAGGTAAACTGACTCCTCAGGAAGATGGTTCTATGGTCTTGTTAAACACTAGTAACCAGGCTTTCATGGTCAATCAGGCTATTGTTGATTTCTGGAATTCTTGTGAGGGTAGCAGGACGGTAACCGAGTTGACTGATGATTTCGCAAAGAAATTGAACATGACCAGAGAGCAAGTTGAGAAGGAGGTGTTGCAGTTGGTGGAACAGCTCTTCGATTCTGGACTTCTTCAACCCCCTCAGTGAAATATTTCTTATGTCCTGTCATGACCCACGACTAGTACGGTCTTGAAACTAGTCGTAGAGCTGGGAATGGGCGATGGAAGACATTTGTTTGAATTATCAAAAGATGAACAATGCACCGATACACTCTTCATTGGAATAGAGAATAACAGTACTCTTTACGGTGAAGCCACAGGACGGATCAATGCTGATAATGTAGTGCTCATAAATGATAGTTTCGAGAATAGAATTAGGGATTTCGAAAATGATACAATAGATACAGTGATAATGATACTTCCGGATCCGGAATATGTTGATCGTCATTACCATGAGGATTGGATTTCATTATATGCCAACATATTACTCAAACTAAAGAAATTGGGTAAACTTGAAATAGTTACCGAAACTATTGATGAATTGCTTCAACCTGTTTCAGAAGCTGCATATCATACTTGGGCTAAATGGCTTCTGCAGGCCTTTGTTAATATAGGTTTTGGGGTAGAGGAGATTTTGAATGATGCCCCCTGTAACTACACTACAACTTGCCTAGATAGATTCAGGCAGGACCCAGAACGTATTAAACTAATGACACTTAGGCTTTTCAAACCTTTAGCATAACTTGAAAACAAATTTACTAAGAGTACCTGACTTCATGTGCTTTAATCGCACGTGATGTTCGTAACACTTCCTGGAACACAAGATGGAACTACAATGTTGCTCTTGACATGGTATGGAGTCTTCAGTATTGTGCTCAACATTGCAGTAGGTGCAAAAACACCCAAGGGGTAGTTGAATGGAATAAGCGAGTGGTTCATTGCATTCTCTTTTCTCCTTAAACCACAACACCTCATTATCGGTTTTCTCTGCATATCCTTGAACTCTCTCCAATGCGTCGTAGTAGCCACCGCATTGAAATTCCCTTATATGGATAGACCCAGTGGTTTGGCGCGAATTTCTATTTCTAAAGGCAACAAGCCATTTTTCCATGGGGGTTATATCATGATCGTCGCTTAACACACCGTCAATCTCCATCTTATTATCATATATTTTTGAATCTAAAATAGGTTGATATATTTGGTATATTTTTCTTCTCCTAATAGAGTCCAAAATTTTTCCTCTTCAATTAGTTCCTGAGTTGAAGCGAGAGCAATATGCAAACAGTTCAAGGATCCGAATGCACAGCGTGTGCGAGCCCCTTAGATATTAGGTAGACTCCAGTGAACATAGGTACACGAACCAACTCATCTGTCAGATTGAATCT
>DASSCH010000071.1:0-3657 GCA_035697905.1 Nitrososphaeraceae archaeon | reverse complement strand
ATAAAGCTGACCTGCATGCTATATCCACTGTCATCTCAGCATGCTCAGGCTTATTTATCATGTTATTATAAACAGTAACATCCGAAAAGAGTTGTAATAGATTAACATCTTGCTGATAATTAGAATTCATAAGGTCAGAATAAGTAGTCCCAGTTATTGCTAAAACAGGTGTATTGTCTAACTTTGCATCATATAGTCCATTCAAAAGATGTATAGCACCCGGACCGGAAGTGGCGACACATACTCCCAATTTTCCCGTATATTTTGCATATGCACAGGCCATGAAGGCTGCTGATTCTTCATGTCTGACAAGAATGAATTTAATTTTGTCTTTGCGTCTTCTTAATGCTTCAATAAATCCATTTATTCCGTCACCGGGAAGGCCAAAAATGACTTCTACTTTCCAATCAAGTAGGGCTTCAGCGATAATATCAGCAGTACGCAAATTTTCATACTCGCTCATAACTATTGGATCACAATGTAATATAAGTGAGTTTATGACAACAAGATTATACAAGTTCTAAACAGTAAGGGTAGGATTGTCGGCTTTGTCTTGTCGGAGAACTTTTAATAACATTAGTTTGCAGTAATCAGATATTACAAATGCCCAGAGTTAATACTGGCTTAAAAGAGAAAGATTTTCAAGATGGCAAGCTGGTAAGAATTGATATCGACGGCAAATCCATTGTTATAGGAATGACAAGTGGCAAATTATACGCCATGGATTCTGTATGCTCGCATGAGGGAGGTCCTCTAGAGGACGGATCTTTGGATGGTTATAATCTAACTTGTCCATGGCACCAAGGAATTTTTGATATACGCAATGCTAAGGCATCGCCTGAAACAAGTTGGGTTACAGATCTAAGGTCATATTCAGTTGTTGTTGACGAAAAAGGTGGAGAAATAACAGTAGAAACAGATCCTACTGGTTATGGTAATCTTCAAAATCATAATAAATCTGTCCGCAGTCAGCAAACAACAGTCGATGAGGAAATCGTGCCAACAATACCACTAAAGTTAGAACTAAAGTTGCTAGAGAAGATACCAAAAGACGGAACAGATGTCATGTCCTTCAAGTTTTCAAAAAGTGATGACCATAATCATCTAAAGTATCGGGCAGGACAGTTTGCAATAATAGACTTGGGAACAAAGGAAGATCCAAAAGGGCCTTTACGTTCGTTCACCATGGCTTCGTCGCCTACAGAAGATGTTATTCTAATTACTACAAGAATACGAGATACACCTTTCAAAAGGAAGCTTGCAACCTTAGAGATTGGATCCACAGCGAAGATCACCTCACCCTTCGGGAAATTTGTACTACCAGATGACCACTCAAAGTCCGTGGTATTTCTTTCGGGTGGAATAGGAGTTACGCCATTTAGAAGTATGATAAGATATGCTACCGACAAACAAGTTCCCTCAAAGGTAACAATGTTTGATTCAAACAGGAATGTAGAGAATACGTTATTTAAAGAAGAATTTGACGACTGCTTGAAACGTAACAGTAACCTAAAGATAGTTTATACCATTACGGAAGAAGAACAATCCAAAAATGCAGTTGAAGAATGGAAAGGTGAACGAGGATACATAAACGAAGCAATGCTAACTAAATATCTCACAAGAAATGAACTTGATAATTCCATATTTTACATCTGTGGTCCACCTGGGATGTTAAAAGCTATGAAAAAATTGTTAGAAGGTGACTTAAACATTCCAAAACAGCGCATAAAAATCGAAGAGTTTACTGGGTACTAGCATGTATGTGTATTTTCTTTGGATACCGTTATTAATTTTACATCAATGTAAAAATGGTATTATATTGCCTGCCTGAATATATTTTGAGAATGATTGAACTAAAATGAAAGCTGCGAGGATTATTAAACCAAAGGAATCTCTACAAGTACAAGATCTGGATATACCTAAGGCAACGGGGTCTCAGGTCGTTGTAAAAGTTCGCTCATCCGGAGTCTGTCATAGTGATATTCATTTATGGGAAGGCGGTTATGAAGGAATTGAAGGACAATTTCTTAAAGCAACTGATAGAGGCGTAACTTACCCATTAACACCAGGCCATGAAATTGCAGGAATGATTGAAAGCTTGGGAGAAGAAGCAGAAAAGGAAGCGATTGATAAGAACGACAAAGTAATTGTCTACCCATGGATTGGAGAAGGAGTTTGTCCTGCGTGTAGAGTTGGAGAGGAAAATCTGTGCGATAAGCCAAGATCACTAGGTGTGTACACCGACGGTGGATATGCAGAATATGTATTGGTACCAAGCTACAAATATTTAGTCAAAATTGGAGATCTTGACACCGATGTAGCTGCCACCTTGTCATGTTCAGCGCTTACGGCGTATGGGGCAGTAAAGAATGCTGATTTAAAGCCTAACGACAATGTTGTCATTATCGGAGCAGGAGGAGGTTTAGGCCTCATGGCAGTACAGCTAGCAAAAGCTGTTACTGGGGCTAGGATTATTGCATTGGATTTGGATCAAGAAAAACTAAAAATAGCAAAAGAAAATGGTGCAGATGAAATTGTCTCACCAAAAGACGGTGACCCTGCTAAGAGAGTCATGGACATAACTGATAATTTGGGAGCAGACGCCATTATTGATTTTGTTAACGCCTCAAAAACTGTGGAAACTGATATGAAAATGCTTAGAAGAAGAGGCAGAGCAGTATTAGTTGGTCTGTTTGGTGGAGAACTGAAATTGAGCCTGGTGAGCATGCCCACTCGAGCTTACAGATTAATCGGATCGTATACTGGGAGTTTAAGTGACTTGATAGAGCTAGTTTCACTAGCAAAAAGAGGAGTAATAGAACCTGTCGTTTCACATCGGTTTAAACTAAGTCAAGCCACACAAGCTCTACAAATGCTAAAGGATGGCAAGATACTTGGGAGGGGTGTGATAAATCCTTGAAACAGACTGATACCAAATTAAGGACAATAAATCCAACTACAGAGGCAATTCTCAACGAGTACGATATTATGACCAAAGAACAAATAGATGCAAAGGTAAAGACATCACGCACCGCATTCTCAGAATGGAGAAATGATATAGATAAACGTGTAGACTTCCTTTACTCTTTTGCCAATGAACTGAGGAAGAATTTGGAAAATCTAGCCAAGACTGCCACACAGGAGATGGGAAAGGCTATAAAAGAATCAAGATCGGAGGTAGAAAAATGTGCTTGGGCCATAGAATACTTTGCCGATAACGGAAAAATCTTTGCATCAGATGAAGTAATCAATACCGATGCAAGAAAGAGTATCATAACCCTCGAGCCTCTTGGAGTAATCGGAAGTATAATGCCATGGAATTTTCCATATTGGCAGGCACTGAGATTTGCAGCTCCTTCACTGATGGCTGGTAACACTATTGTTTTGAAGCCAGCAAGCGCTACAATGCAGTGTGGAATCGAGATCGAAAGGACCTTCAACAAGTCAGGGTTAGCTGACGGTGTTTTCCAAACACTGATAGGGGATTCAAGTATTGCAGAAACGCTTATAGATTCGGATATTAACGCAGTAACATTTACTGGAAGCGTTCAAGTGGGAGGAAAAGTTGCGCAGAGGGCTACTTCTCAATTAAAGAAGACAGTCCTTGAATTAGGGGGAAGTGATCCATTCATAGTTTGTGAAGATGCAGACTTAGAA
>DASSCH010000070.1:0-9223 GCA_035697905.1 Nitrososphaeraceae archaeon | reverse complement strand
ACGTTCATCAAACCTAAAAAGATCTTCCGATTTATTGTTTAAACCGCGCAGCCATATGAGTGTCCAATCTACCCCGGCTATACAAATGAAAAAAAAAGAAACGGAATGTCTAGCGTTGGGAACTAATAACTATTGCCAAGTTGCCACTACCCTGGATTTGAGATGCGGTATTTTGACAATTGCTGAAACAGATATTTTTTTGCCAAATCGATTGTCTATTACGTGCATCTGCATCTTCGGATATTGCCAGGGTCGAAGTAATCAAGACTGCTGCCAGTGCTGCTACCAGTACCAGTGCTGTTAGTTTTGTATACATTTTTCTTATGTTAGTACGTTCTAGTACTAAATATTGTTTAGCAACATTTCTTCTAGGGGATATTACTGTTAAAAATTATCCAAAGATTCGAATAATAAAATATAAATATCGTGTCTTGGACATAGTTCATTTCAAGTGCATTCGATCAAATTGCTTCATCAGTGCTTTAATAAGAAGTGTTGACAACTCTCGTATAGTACTCTTGTAGTTGGACAAGTACAACTGATCTCGGGCAGGTTCGTCATCATCGTCTGCATTGATCTAGCCCAGCAGATTGTAAACATGTAATCTTGTCGGATTCGAAAATTATGTCAAATTTGATTCACATACCACCGAACCCGCTAACCTTGAATTATATACACAAGTGTATTGGAGCCCATCGAACCCGTCATCCGCTCAGCTTTCTAATATCTATTTAGCTAATTGATTATGAAAGATGTACTGAGAAATGAACTTTAAAATGCATTCGGCCATATCTTTCGCAAACTTTTCACGTTCAGCCTCATTCTCTCGTAATTCGTAATTAACTTCACATTGAATTGCTTCCACTCTTAGATTGACATTGCATCCACCGTATCTTCTTACGGTAGTACCTCCATCAAGCGACGGTAACTCAGGGTCATTCATTGTTAATGGTACAGTAACGTAGCCTCTTTCTTGTAGTAATCTTACTAAACCATTATCGTCCCATAATGCATTAGGATTGCGTTCCATCAATCCACAGATCGTGGATCCAGTTGGGTTTGTACTGTCAGTTCCAAAATATATGTCGGCATCCGTTTCCCCCGTACCGTGAATATCAAAAAGAAAGCATAAACCTTGATTACTCTGGTTATGCATTTTTCTTATAATTTTCTTGATTCCGGTATGGTATTCCTCATAAAGATGTTCTGCCAAATGATCGTTCGAAGGTTCAAAAGCGCATTCAGGCTCTCTATTAAAATCAACGAATCGGCGATGAACTAATGTTATCTTTGTGTAAACATCCCTTCCGCCTAGCCTATACAGATTCAAAGCTATGCTCTGGGTAAGCTCAAGAGTAAAGAGGTCGCTATCTTTTGTAAATTGGTTTGGATCACAGGTGGAAGGTAAGTTAGATTTCTTTCTTGCTGGAGACACCTTTACAGTACCCCCATGTGGACAAGTTAAGAGAACTGGATAGTAAGCTTGACTTTCTCTGCGGATATCTCCACTCACGAAACCACCTACCCAAAATACTGACTGGCGCAGTAATAAGTATTCCCAGCAATATTATTTGCGGATACTAGCTTACCTTTTTAGCTGGGTATGGATCTCTGAAGGAAATGGCAACTAGGGTTACATACGTCAGTGTACTACGTCCGACCGAATTCACTAAGAGACTTGGCATTCCCACACCGGCGTATTTCATTCCACCAGATGGTAGTCAAATCTACCTATAGGATGCAAATTGTAAAAGAGGTAAGCTTGGTAATCCAAGTTTGGGACTATTTTGAATATTTCCATTCAAGCGGCAACTGTGTTTCGTCCCTAACCAGTCAGCCCAATTCACCCGACTTATATTCTTGTATATTCTTCGGGGAGTCGAAGGAATATATTCTGGTCTATTGCCCGACCTATTATATATTAGTCTCATTCGGCTACGCTCTTTAATCCAAGTGAATGAACAAATTCTCTTGCGTCTTCATGCCTTGTAATTAGAAATCAAATTCAAAACCGTGCCATGGACGTTGAATTATATGATGTTCACATTCACTTTAATGCGATTGCCTTGATTTTCCAAAGATGCAATTATCGCTAGCAATGATTAATTGACCGATGTGATTGAATTCATAAAAGTGTAACAAATTGAGATGCAAGAACCCTGTCATGAATCAGATCCTCGATGCTTACAAACCAATGTGGTCGCTAAAACATGCCACTTCTCTAATGGGTTGGGACTTTGAGACTTATATGCCTAGGGAAGGCACGGAAGAAAGAGGAGTAGCCGATTCTCAACTTCACATTCTGCACAAGGATCTTCTGCTAAACGAAGATTTCATTGCTCTTGTTGAATCAGCGAAGAAACTGGGGAACCTTAGCGACCTAGAGAAGGGCATTGTACGAGTACTCGACAGGGAAATAACCAAGCAGCTCAAGATACCCAAAGAGTTGACTGAAGCAGAATCTCTGGAAAGAATAAGGGGAAACATGGCATGGAGGGAAGCGAGAGAAAAATCTGCTTTCAAGATGTATGAACCCCACTTGAAGAAAATGATAGAAATAAAGAAGCAAATCGCTGAGAAGATAGGTTATGAAAAGCATCCTTATGATGCGCTTTTGGATACTTTCGAAGAAGAGCTTACAGTAGATGACTTGGCTAGAGTATTTGGCGCATTGACTCCGCGTATTCGGAAGATTCTGAAAAAACTCGTAGATTCAAGCAGCCCGTTCTGCAAAGTGGGCAAACTTGGAAAATCAAGGTATGATATCAAGAAAGTGGATGAGCTCAATCATGATATTTTGACTCTCCTGCAATACGACATGAAACGTTTCAGAATGGATGTATCAACTCATCCTTTTACTGAGACAATGGGTCTCAACGACGTCAGAATAACTACTCGATATGAAGGGACTGATTTCAAAAAGTCGGTATTTAGTACTATTCATGAAGCTGGTCATGCCCTGTATAATCTGCAATGCGATCAGTCATTGTCTGTTACTCCTCTTGAAGGCGGATCTTCGCTTGCGCTCCATGAATCTCAGTCAAGGTTTTGGGAGAATATCGTGGGCAGAAGTATGCCTTTTGTTCAATGGATAGCTCCCTTGATTAGAAAGCAAGTAAGTTTCGCAAAGCAAGCAACAGAGGACGAATTGTACCTTTATTTCAATAATGTCAAGGCTAACTATATACGAGTTGACGCCGATGAAGTTACTTACAATTTACATATAGCAATAAGATATGAGATAGAGAAAAAAATATTTGGAGATGAGCTCAGCGTCTCTGAGATTCCTGAATTCTGGAACGATAGAATGGAGCAACTACTTGGAGTGAGACCAAGTAAGGATTCCCAGGGAGTGCTTCAAGATACACATTGGAGTAGTGGCCTCTTTGGCTATTTCCCAACTTACACTTTGGGAAACTTGGTTTCAGCGATTATTGCTTCAAAGATGCGCAAAGATCTGGAAGGCTACGAGGATGACATCAAGATGGGTAATTTCGAGCCTATTAGGGAATGGTTAAGATTAAAGATACATCAGCATGGATCTGTTTATGCCCCCAAAGTACTTCTTAATAATACCTTTAATGAAGGCTATAACCCGGACTACTTTGTTACCTATATAGAGACTAAATACCTTGGGTTCTAAACCCTAGGGCGTCATGTGTGTGCCATTTCATAAGTTATGTTACTAAGGGCCATATATCAGACGAAGGATCAAACCTATCATACCAATGTATATGTCAAGCAGAATAATGGTTGGAGCGTGGGATTATTTGCTGTATGACAATCTGGGCCTCTTACCTTCAATTGACTTCGTATCGTCGAGGTTAAGTCCCATAACGACATATGCAACTCTTGAGCTATTTTCCTAGAAGTCTTCTTTGGCTATGAAGCTGGAGAACTAAATTGGCCTTTTTCTTCCTGTTTATTAACATCCATCTTATAGATTTCTAATTCTATGAATACGTGACTATCAATACCTTTGTACGATGTTACCTCTGTAACCGCTCTTTTGCTGTTCTGTTACCTTTGTTATCGTTGTTGGACTCTTAACAAAGCATTGGCAATGCCTTATAATTTTGTGAGGTACTGTCCCATGAAAAACGCCATTACAAAAAACTTTTAGGCAAGGGCTTCTAAATCGTCCAACACCACTTTGCCACGAGCCCCAGAGAGTTTGAATACCTTCTCTAAACTACTTTGATATCCTTCTTCCTTCAATTTCTCACGGATAGGGTATGGATACCGGCAGGCATCATTTCCATACAACTTTTCCAACTTGATTAAAAGATCGGTCAATACAGTATCTATAATGAATTCATTAACATTTCCATGGTTATACTTTTTTGCCATATCCCGTATCCACGACATTTGATATTTCTTAAACTGTAGGCCGTTAATAGTTACCAAATCTGGCTCTTTTCTTAACTTTGTCTCGCCCCCCATTTATTTTTCGTGCATAAGTTCTCATGGTTAGCTAAAAAGGTTGCTATCACGCTTCATGAAACTGAGACTACCTGCTTCGTTATTATTTGACATTTTACCACCTAAGTCGAATCCTTCGAGGTGAATCGTCTGTCCACCTGTTGCAATGCTTACATGGATCAATAGATGACGGCAAAGAGGTTGAGCATTTTCAATCATATAATAAAGTTCACCTTTTTTGCCAAAGCATTGAGAAATATCTAAAAGTAAAAAAATCATCTAGCTTTATCTGAAGACCGATCAAGGTATTCTAAGTCAAACAAAATATCATACGAATTCAATCTAATTCCGTGTTACTCAATTTCTTTGACTCCTTTTTTTACTGATAACAACATTTTCGTCTCAACCTTACCTCTTATCGAGTTAGATCGAGTAAATTGCAAATATGACCTTGCAAATATGGCCATATTGTACTCCCGGACACCGATATTGTAACTAGCAAATTAGTGTGGACAAATTTCTTGCTTATTTTGAAGTAACCTTATTGATTACTGCTCATATAATCGGTCCTCGAATCTACCGATCGGTGACTGCATTTCCAACTATAAAGCAACGCGACGACATCCTGGATCTGGCGCAATTGAGCAGCCTTCATAGCCTAAAACAGTTGAATGGAGGCTGCCGTCATCAATGCACTAGATGTGCAGTGCTATTCAGCTGTAATAATGACGATACCCGATATGAGAAAGGGATGGGTAAATTATGTAGAAATCCGTTTTATCACGGTAAATGTAGGACTTGCAAGACGATCTAAGGTTCAAGACCTAAAATGGAACACGATGGCGATAAAGGATTGGTCAATCTATGAGCCATCGATCGCTCTTGTAATCTGCGAAGTAATGTCGTTTCAAAATATTGGCCAGATTGCTCATTTCGCTTACGTCATTTAATTCATTTGTTCTGTTAACTCTTACGCCTAATGAACCCAGCTCGTTTAACCACCATTCGTTCTTTTCATGAAGTTCATGTTTAGCAATCGCCAATTCATTTCACATTAAACAATAAGGAATCATATCTAATAAACATGAGAGTGCGAAATAGATTGACATGGACATGAATTCCAGAATTCATTTAAGTCTAAAGCCAATACGCGCACAAAGTTAAACAGGCAATTAACCTAGAGGAATATTGACTTACAACTCCTCTTGCTTGGTAATCGAAGAAAACCTGATCCTATTTAATGTGTCTAGATAATCAAACTCAAAGCTGGTGGCTTGATCCAAAGGAAGGAAGGTTAGATCGGTATTTCTTTTTTCTGTATTGGGCTCCTTTTGCAACTATTGTCTGACTCTGCTCCTTCAAAAACTGACTCAAATAATATGCGCCACCAGTGCCCTTCCCCGTTGTCCCTGAAGCTTTCCAGCCACCAAATGATTGACACCCAACCATTGCTCCAGTCGTGGCGCCGGTGGTTCTATTTACGTAGACAACTCCGGCCTGGATTTCTTGAAGGAATGTCTCAATCTCTTGCTTGTTATCACTGTAAATGGCCGCTGTCAGGCCGTACTCCGATTTATTGCACCGTTCTAATGCCTCATCAAATTTAGTATATTCCGCTAGACATAATATCGGAACGAATAGCTCCTCTTTCAATAGTAGATTGTCATTTAATAGACCTTCAACAATCATAGGTTCAACGAAAAAACCATTCTTTAAGTCACCAGCCTCCCTGATCTTTCCACCCACCACTACTTTCCCGAAACGTGAGGCTATTTTTGAGTATTCCTGATATTTGATAAAAGCAGCGGAATTGATAAGAGGACCCATAAACGTCTTGGAGTCGATTGGATTTCCCACAAACAGTTCATTTGTCCTGAGGATCAACCGTTCGGTAAAATCCTGCTTAACGTCACTGTGAACATATACACGAGAGGTGGCACTACATTTTTGACCAGAGTATCCAAATGCTCCTTGAACTATTCCTTCTACTGCGTCGTCCAGATTTGCATTTGCTGTGACTATTACTGGGTTCTTTCCGCCCAACTCTGCAATAACTACCCTAGACTTTATTTTGCTGGATTCATCCAATATTCTATCGCCCACAACTTTAGACCCAGTGAAAGCTATTCCTGCTACCATCCTGCTTTGAACCATGGCATTTCCGACGGTGTTACCGCTACCAGTAATGAAGTTCAGAGCTCCTCTAGGCAATCCTGCCTTCATCATGACTTCAGTAAAGAGATACCCAACAATTGGGGTATCGCTGGCAGGCTTCAAAACCACCGTATTGCCTGTAATTAGGGCTCCGGTGCACATACCGATTGTAAGTGCAGCAGGAAAATTAAAAGGAGAAATTACGCCCCAAACTCCATAAGGCTTCATGACGCTCTTATTCTTCTCACTTGGGCGAGCGCTCCTTGTCTCCGCCACATAACCTTTGTTTGATACCATTTCCTTAGAGTAATATCTTATGAAATCGATTGCCTCATCGACATCCGCCATCGCCTCAAATCGATTTTTGCCACTTTCATATGTTATCCACGCCGATAGTTCATATTTCCTAGCTACGATGCTTTCGACAGCGGAAGCAAAGATCTTTAGACGATCTCGATAGTCTATTTTTCTCCAATTTTCGAATGCCTTAGATGCTGACGCTATTGCGTAGTTGAGATGTTTCAAATCCCCTCGTGGGAAGTATCCTAAAACTATCCGGGTGTCCAATGGGGAAGTGTGTTTAAATGACTTTACCGAACTAACTCCCTTGCCATCAATCAACAACGGATATTTCCTACCGAACTGTGGTGTGATCAGTTGGATAGCGTCACTATACCTCCTATGAAATATTGACTCGTGATCGGATCGCGATAGCTTCCTGAAAGTGTCTTCATTCTCAAATCTCATCAAACTATTTCTGAACGGAGAGGCATAAGAATCCTGGAGATGGGCTAGGCTAAATATTGAGCATCGCCGAGCAATGTGACTACTAAACTACTTCCTTTGGAATTACGCATCATATCATTGAGAAGTTGCACAACAGTGTTTATTTCGATGCATCGATAATTGTATTAAGCACTGGTCTCAAAGGATTTTTTTCAGTTGGAAAATAAATTTCAGATCTTGTATCTCATATTAACTCGTCTTATCCCTGAGGCACAAAATATAAGGAACTCCATATACACACGACTCCATATTCTCTGAACTAATTAACACTACGAAAGAAATAATGATACTAGTTGCTAAACATATTTCAAAAACGAATCGAGGACCAATACATCCAGGGTAATACAGAAACTTTTACTATTCAGAAAGTGCGATTGGCACGGAGTTTGTGTGAAGCAAGCTTTTCTTTGGATGCGGTGATAACAAACATCCCTAGCTTTATACTAAATGGAACCATTTGATGATTTCTTAGCAGTACCTGCAGAGCCAATATCGTAATAGCCGTTAGACGATTTTCTGATTAGTAAATAAAGAATATTTAAATCCTCCTCTAGTAGTATTATACAAACAGGGCGTCATGCAGTGCCATACCAAGTAGCCAATCTGATAATGGTGATTGGTATTGAGTGGATAATTATTATCATTGTAATCGTCCTGCTATTTGTTGGAGTTAAGAAGATACCTCAACTAGCTAGATCATTTGGAAAAGCTTCTGCGGAATTCCAAAAATCCAAAATAGAAGCAAAAAGAGAGTTGGAACAACTGAAAGACCGAACAGAAGTTTCTGATATAGATAGAGACAAGTTGGAAACTATAGCTGACACGCTGGGGATCGACTACAGTAACAAGAATGATGAAGAGCTCAGAAACGCGATTAACAAGGAGGTAGGCGAAGAAAGAAAATGATAAGATCTTAGATTCTAGGGATCTAAATCTAATTCGTGGATGTCAGGATTGATAGTTAAGTGATTCCTAAGGCTTTACGTTCAGAGATTGAAGCATTCGATGCCGGTGTCGACACTCGATTGATTGTTGAGCTAGGTTCGAACAACGGTCTTTACCAAGTACAAATAGAATACTCGATGGCCTAAGCTTCCAAATGGGTTGAAAGGGAAGAGAAACTATTGAACATGCCAATTCATATTTTAAATCGACGTTCTCTCCCCCAAATCGGTACCATCTTGTATCTGTAGATTGAACTGTAGTCTCTAGCGGTGACAATATAACTTGGTAGGCGATCATGATGTAGTAAAATAAGAAGGAAGCTCTGCGAAAAACAAAATATTGGTATGCAACCCATGATACCTGTACTTTCTATTTCCCATCATTACCAATTTCACTGGCAATAATCGATGTTCCTTTGAACATTTCCATCTGAGTGATATTGAATTTGTATCAAAGAAGTGTTTATAACAGGTTTGGAATGAGGTTAGAGCCAGTATCATTCCTTAGCCATTTTAACGCTATCGGCGGCTTGTGAACAGCTTTAATTACTTTCATTCAGCCGGTGAGTTCAAATAAAATTTGCAAAAAAAAGACTTAATTGGATCCCAGATATTGTTTCATTTTAAGGAACAACTGATATCTACCTTAAACTTGTTAATTGCCAGATCGATCAACGGTAATTCAGCAAAGCATTTCGTTCTCATATCTCTGAACTAACAATTTAGTTACTCCAAATGATGTCCTAATACCCTGTGTTTTCAAATCTAGTCAGTCACATTGGAGAGACAAAAGAACTATTCAGAGTATTTGTTCCTGTCCGTGTCAAACAAAAATTAGACATCGATGAAAAGTAGGTATGGATAAACTGACAGATTAAGATCAGATTAAGATACCAAGTAAAGAGAATAAGCAGAGT
>DASSCH010000069.1:0-15485 GCA_035697905.1 Nitrososphaeraceae archaeon | reverse complement strand
TGTCTTCTTTGGGGTCCCGCTGTTGTACACGCAAGAAAGCAAATCACCAACAGGTGAGCAGTCACATTTATAATTGCCAGTTACTGTTATTGATCACGCATCAGGAGGGTGGTGGAACTGATTGGAACAGGATAACGATCGCAAAAATTGTGACGATAAAGGGGTCGTTCAGTCGCTCAAAAGACGGAAGACTACCAAAAAAGGGATACTAATTACAGCCGTAATTGTTACAGCTATTATCGGGGCTAGTTTCATTGTGTACTTTATCCCTTAGTATTTCCAAGTTAATCGCAATTAAGCGGAACTATGGGGTAAAGGTAAAAACATCTAAATCATCTTTAACACAGAAGTCATCGTTCAGTGTCATAGACGTATAATTCAAAGTGTCATTTTCAGTAATAAATTTAGATGGGGTAGGTGTTTCAACATGGATTGATTATTGGCACGTCACTGGTATTACTTTACGTTCTTCTTCTCGCAGTAATATCACTGAGTGTATTACTATTAGAGCTTACTCTCACTAGAATCTTCTCAATAATTCTCTGGTATGACTATGCGTTTATGGCCATATCAATCGCTTTTTTTGGTCTTGGTGTGGGTTCACTTGTTGCACATGTCATTAAGAATAAACTTAGGAGGGAAATTGTCCCGATCTATTTATTGAAGTCTTCTTTGGGTTTTGCGATATCTGTTGGGATTTTTCTTCTTGTAACTGGCTACCTCATTCCACCCAGCGTGAATTACCTTTACCTATTCTACCTCGCCTCATCATTACCATTTTTGTTTGCAGGTATTGCAATAGCTCTTATTTTCTATTCCAGACCAAGAGATATCAGTAGACTTTATTTTGTTGACTTAATGGCATCGGCATCCGCTGCGCTTTTGTTGGATCCATTGCTTAGAGGTTTCGGTGCTGAGTATACACTAGTTTTTATTTCCTTGTTGATTTCAGTGGCCTGTGTATTTGGAATATTTCTGATGCGTAGTAATAACACTTCTATTCACAATCCCCGAATATTAAAAGTCAAGAAATTTGTTGTCAGGTGGCGGGATCTGATTCTAAGTAACAGGCAGTATTCTAATGTAAAACAAGGTCTTAACCATAGTAACATGGTCATGAATTTTGGAAACAGGAGGCAATTAGTTAGGTTATTATTGATATCGCTAGGGCTCGTAATTACTTTTTCGCTGATTCTGGCATTGAATTCCTTAAATACAGAATTGGTTTCAATTAAGCCAGGAGAAAAAAAGGGATTATATTATCAGCTTTCAAATCCGGCGGGCTTTGAACATCTCTTCACAGAGTGGAATTCATTTTCAAGAATAGATGTGACCCGCCAAATTCACAATACAACTCAGCCTCAAAGTTTAGATTCCTCTGGAAGGTCCAGGGCCTTGGCCGCCATTGCAATAGACGCTGATGCCGACACACCTGTTATGCGTTGGAATGGGACATTGCAGGATCTAGAATGGATTAAGCGATACATGGATTTCCTGCCTTATGAAATTTCAAAGACTAACTCCACTTTGGTGATTGGTAGTGGCGGAGGTGAAGACGTTCTTACATCTTTGGCAGGAGGATCAAGGAATGTAACTGCCGTTGAAATAAACCCATTAATCATTGAAGCAGCAAAAAGGTTTGGTAACGATGCTGGTAACTTGTATGACCGAGACCAAGTAGAGTTGGTAATTGATGAAGGGAGAAGATACCTAAGTGGTACCGATTCAAGATTCGACCTGATCATGATTAAGTTAGTAGATTCTTGGGCAGCTCAACTTGCAGGTGGTTATGCATTGTCTGAGAATTATCTATACACGGAAGAAGCATTCAAGCAATATTTGGAACATTTGAATAAAGATCGTGGTATGTTAGTGATGATACGGTGGAATATAGAGTTGCCTAGACTGATACCTTTGATCTATGAATCTCTTCGTGAAGAGAGTAACGAATCGGAGATTGCCCCAAGAAATGGATCATCATCTAGTATTTTAGAGAAAAACCAAGAGCTTCTGGAGAAGATAATTGTGGTGGAAAATAAACCAGGCTTATACTTTCTACCTTCAAATGAAGGATCAATTTATCCCGTGTTGGTTATGATTAAAGGTAGTGCATTTACACCAGATGAGCTGGAATTAGTCAAACAAAGAGTCTCTGAAAGAAATGCTAGAACGATCCTCCTACCTACTGACGACGTGCAAACTGAATTTGAAAAAGCTATATCTTACAATTTGGGGTCAATTGGGTCACCTCGAGGAAACGAAAATTCAAGCTTTTCTTCTCTCCCCCCTCCCACAGATGACACTCCATTTTTCTTCGCAAGAGAAAGAATTCCATCTCAACTAATAATATTACTTACCACTGTACTCCTTCTTTCAGGAGTATTGTTTGCTATTTTAGTTTACTATTCAAAATTAAATAAGATTGATACAATATCAGTTTTATTTTCAAACAGGTACTATTTAATTTTCGCTTCTTGTATTGGATTTGGGTTTATGTTCTTTGAAATCACTTTGATCCAAAAATTTATATTAATACTAGGAACTCCTGTCTTGGCATTAACTGTTATACTCTTTTCGATATTGGTCACCACAGGAGTAGGCTCTTATGCAAGCGGGAAGCTATTTCCTACTAGGCCGGACAGAGCCATCCTGATATCCATCCCATTCATAATCGTAATAACCATAGTATACTATTTCCTCATAAATGATGTAATCTATGAGAGTATAGTTCTGTCCATCAAAGAACGAATCACCCTCAGCGTTATCTTTCTTACCCCTATGGGTTTTCTAATGGGATTCCAATTTCCGTCTATCATTCGCCTAGCGACTAGACGTAAAAGCAAATATGCCGATACAATACAGAGTCAAATTGGAACTACTCATAATTCTACTAATTCCAATACAAATTCCTCTGAAGAATTAAATGAAAATGAGGATCACAATGTAACACTAATCTGGGGTGTTAACATTATTGCTTCTGTCATAGGTTCAGTACTCACAGTCATTTCGGCGATGGCGGTGGGGCTCAACAATACACTGTTGGTAGGTATGAGTTTTTACATTGGCGCATTTGGGACAGTGCTGCTAATTTTATATAGACATCATGACTAGTAGAGTGATTATTGACTTTAGCGTATTGTTGTGTCAACTACTGAAAAGACTTGGTTAGAGAAGTCATCGAACAGTATCTTTTCGGACGCCTGTGCTTATATTTAGCTGGAGTTTTGTCTAGTAATGCAAAATGGCATAGTTTGGAAGGAGTGCTCAAGTTATTCCTCTTTTAGATAAAATACCAGCTCCAAAATACTACTCACGATTTCTATCACCAAATATCTCAAGACTTGGAATAGAGATGGTCACATCATTTGGCCCATCTAGAAGTGGCATTGATTTAACCTATCGTAACCAGTAATAAACAATAATGATATTAGTATCAAAAGCCGTGCAATGACTGAACTTCAACTTTAAACTCTGCTACCCATGTGTGAGTATTGTTTTTTATTTTCATTGAATAAAATTGCGTAGCTCACTCAAGGTTAAGGATGGTGAAAATGATTTTTTGTCTTTATGATAGGAGATATTTGATGTTACTTAATAGCAGAATAGGATTAGATTCGTTTCAGGAATTTTGAGATGCACGCGTGTTCCGTCAAATCCATCCACTTTTGATTTCGGTACTAAAAATTTATTTGTCTGGTAGCGACCAAAATTCAAAACAATTATTGCATCCTTGAATTCTGCCACCACTCTGCCACACAACGCTTGATCCGATGTGGTTGCCTCACGCCTTGAGTTTATTATAAGACTCCAATCGTCTATGTTATCAAATACAGATGACCTCTGCGCCAATATGACAAACTATTGATTGGGCAAAAGGTATTTCTATGATGTCGATATCATCTATATATAAATTTACTAGAAGAGTATATTAGTATGTCCAAAATTACTTTTGTTATGGAATATACAATTCAGGAACTAGAAATTCCTGATGGCCTCAAAGAGCTGTTGACAAGGTCGGGATTTACATTTGATTCTATAATCTCATCTGATGTTGATAAGCTCGCCTCTTCACTTGGAATTGAGCGCGATGTAGCAAAAATAATATTGGAAGCTGCCAAGAAACTTAAGAAAGACTAGGCTAGTTGGGCTGCGGCGCTATTTAATTGTCAACAGCGCTACAAATACAAGTTCGCATGAATTTAAAATAGAATAAATCTACTATCTACACTTACGATAGTGCGTGGACACGATACTGCGCTATTCACTTATTCCAATTGAGCATTAATTTCTCTTACGCTCAAATTTTTAAAATCAAGTATAAGGTTATCTGTTCTAAATATTACGAATGGACCAGCTTCGACGATAATATGGTCGCGCGCCTTTCCACAGCCTGCACTGAAAAACTCTTCATCTGGGTCCCTGGCGTACCAACCTCCACTGTCAATTACTTCAGTGACCTTCTTCCAGCTATCATTATTGTGGTCATCTAGATATGATTCTAATTTTACAGCCGTTTGGTTATTCACCTGTATGTCATAAACTATCACTTTCCAACCCACCCACCTATTTAATATTGGCTCCGTGACAAGATTCCTTGCGCGTTCCTCAGTATATCCTCCTGTATGCCATATCTCCTTTTTCCATCCAACTGAACCTTCATTATGTAAACCGCCGACATAGGCGGTCCCTTCGCAGGGAACTTCCGAACTATGTCTGCCACTACGACCTATGAATGCAAAATCATCAAATTCTGCTGAATCACTATTATTCGTCGTTGTGCTATTAGAATTTGAGGTAAAAGAAGAGGTCAAGTTGACATTTGTCGGTTGGCTCAATTTAGCATAGCCAGTAATCTCCACGTTCTTCCATTTGGTCATATTTTGTGGAGTCTCAACGACCAGCCTAACATGAGTAGAATTAACTCTCCATGAACCATCTTTCTGTTTTATTAGCTCAAAACCTCCAGTTTCACTGAAATGTGAACTGTTAGCCGGGTTAGTCATATTTACGAACCATTCTCTTCCTCCATTTGCAGTAGGATATATTTCTGATACACCAAAAATATCCTTTTCGCGATTTGTAATATTAGAATCTTGAACGCTAAAAGCATCATCTACTGCACCAGCCTCAGACAAAAGCTCTGATTCTGCAGTTGTGCCCATTTGATATGAAACAAACATCATAACAATGGTAAGTATAGAATAGAATGGAAGAGCGCTGTCTCTCACATTATAGACGTAATGTTTACTCCATTTAACCTGTTCGCTATTCAAGAGTGGTCTAATTTAGTCTAATACCTAAAGAATTTGGCTAGAAACCGGTTTCCACCATCTCTTGCAAATCTTCCGTAACTACTTATCAACAATAAGGTTTAAATCTCATCGATTCAAATTGGCTGAAGGGTTCGAATTTCACCAGTCTCATCAGGTCTGAATATGGTTTTGCAGGATGTCTTGTATTGAAGGATGGATTGACGATGAAAGGCATCGGTTTTGGATACCCAACATACACGGAAGGGGAAGTAGTTTTCAACACGGGCATGGTAGGATATACAGAAGCCCTAACTGACCCTTCTTACAGAGGCCAGATTTTATGTCTAACATATCCAATGATTGGAAACTACGGTGTCCCTGATTTCAACTTAAAAGATGAATTTGGACTTCCTAAATTTTTCGAATCTACGTCCATTCAAGTGAGAGGATTGATTATTCAGAACCTTTCAACTAGTGCAAGTCATTGGACTTCTATTAGGACCCTCGATGAATGGTTATACGATCAAAAGATACCTGGAATATATGGGGTTGACACACGTGAATTAACCAAACGACTTCGGGCATATGGAGTCATGATGGGTGCTATAAACGTCAACGCTATTGGTATTTCAAAGAGATCTGTAAAGTCGGCTGCAGTTGGTGGTAAAATAAGGTCAATAGCCCAAGGGACTAAGTTAAGCGTACCTAGCATAAAGGAGCAACTTGAGGGTTCGAGCTATGAGGGAGTAAACTTTATGCCAGAGGTCTCGACTGAAGAAGCGAAGTTTTATGATCCTGTAGTCGAGGATAGCAAAAGCTCCAACAAGAATAGAATAGTTCTCTTGGATACCGGCACGAAGTTCAGTATAATCCGTAATCTCTTATCACTAGGATTTTCAGTAGTCAGGGTACCTTGGGATACTGATTATCATTCTTTGAAGGTGTATGATCCAGTGGGGGTCGTTATAAGCAATGGACCAGGAGACCCAGAGATCTGCACAGCAACTATCAATACGGCCAAAAAATTAATTGAAGAATCAATACCTACTTTAGGTATCTGTCTGGGTAACCAGATTCTGGCTCTTGCGGCCGGGGCCAAAACATATAAGCTAAAATATGGTCACCGGGGTCAAAATAAGCCCTGTCTCGACAAAAACAGTAATACCACTTACATAACGAGTCAAAATCATGGCTATGGAATAGATGCATTGAGTCTACACAAAACTGATTTTACCACATGGTTTTACAATCCCGATGACAAAACCATAGAAGGTATTAAACATAATTCCAAACCTATCATCGGCGTACAATTCCACCCTGAGGCTTCTCCTGGGCCTTATGATTGTATGTTTGTCTTCCAGAGATTCAAAGACATTATCAAGAATTGCTACAACCGGACAACTGAGCCCAAAGACAATCATCATTAGAACTGTACTATCTATTAATTTTGGTCGAAATATAGGAATTGAACCAGCCTATTTCATTGATAGTTAACTAATTTGAGGTGCTGAATCAGTAATTCGTTATAACTGCAAGTGAAGATGATGGAGGTACCGCGATACAATTCAGTTCTGCAAATAGTTCCGATCGGCATTAGGACAAAGGAATACAGTAATATGGAACACATGATGATCTAATATTCGAGAAATGCATCAAGATTTGGATGTAGAGCTTTCAATCCTTGAAGATTTATTCATTGCAGAACAAAATAAAATTATTTGGGGTACCGTGAGTTTTATAGGGGACAGGAGAATTGGGAAAACATGAAAATATCAAGAAAGTTCTAGTCCTTGGTAGCGGGGCGATAAAGATCGGAGAAGCAGGCGAAAGTCATTCGGTGAACTGAATGACCGTCATTTCGATTACTCTGGTTCTCAATGCCTCAAAGCATTAAAGGAAGATAATATAAGGACTCTGCTAATTAATCCAAATATTGCGACTATTCAAACCGATAGTCGGTTCGCGGATCGAGTATACCTCTTGCCTGTTAACCTTGAACATGTAACTAGTATAATAGAACTAGAGCGTCCAGATTCGATAATGTTGAGTTTTGGAGGCCAGACGGCGTTAAACTGTGGCGTTGCGTTGGAGAGGAAAGGGATCCTCAAGAAATATGGAGTAAAGGTATTAGGTACTCAAATTCCTGGTATTCAGACCACCGAAGACAGACAACTTTTTAAAGATAGCATGGCTGAAAGTGGGCTTCCAGTTCTTGAGAGCTCATCAGCTAACTCCATTGAAGCTTCTCAACAAATTGCCAATCGAATAGGATATCCAGTAATCATAAGGGTAGCCTATACATTGGGTGGACGAGGTGGTGGTGTTGCTTATAATGATTACGAATTGCAGGAAATAGTACAGCGAGGACTCGCCCTTAGCGTAGTTCGACAGGTTCTAATTGAAAAATATGTAGGATCTTGGAAGCAGATCGAATACGAAGTTATGCGAGACCATCACGGAAATAGTGTCATAATATGTAATATGGAGAACGTCTTGGCCATGAAGGTTCATACTGGAGATAACATTGTCGTGGCCCCTTCACAGACATTAAACAATTACGAATATCATTTACTTCGCACGGCTGCATTGAAAGCTACCAAGAAATGTGATATCATTGGGGAGTGCAATATTCAATTCGGACTTGACCCCTGTTCGGATAACTATTGCGTTATCGAGGTGAATGCGAGGTTATCTAGATCCTCAGCATTGGCCAGTAAGGCTACCGGGTATCCGTTAGCATACATGGCCGCAAAGATAAGTCTAGGATACTCACTTCCTGAATTAGTTAACACTGTCACGAAAGCCACAACAGCCTGCTTTGAGCCTTCGTTAGACTACATTGTACTGAAGATGCCTAGATGGGATTTCAAGAAATTTGAATTAGTAAAAAAGAGACTGGGCAGCACAATGAAATCAGTTGGAGAGGTAATGGCTATTGGTAGGAGCTTTGAGGAGGTGCTTCAAAAAGCAATCAGAATGTGCGACAATGGAAAGTATGGTCTTGTTTCCAATTCTAGGATTGAAAATGACGGGTCAGCCGATAAAAGTTATGGTACAACTAGTTTAAGTACTGAAATTAAGCGACTATCATCGCCTATTCAGAGGGAAGGAAAGGGTTATAATAATGCTTTGCATTCAAATTCGGTAGAAAACAGGATTAATCTAACTAGGCCAGATGGAGATTCCAAACAGTATAGCCCTTTGGGATCGTCTCCCTCATTAAGAGTTGGTTCCGAGAATAGTAATAGTGATAGCAATAATGACAGTAGCACTAATTTTCATACTAATAGTAATGACAATATAGGAACTTACGACTTTGAACCTATCGAACAAGCTCTATTGCATCCGACAGATGAGATCCTATTTGATGTAGTAAAGGCAATGAACTTGGGCATGTCTGTGGAGCGTGTCAACTCACTCTCATCAATAGATCCGTGGTTTCTAAACAAAATTCAAACAATAATCATGACAGAGAATAAGTTAAGAACTTCAGGTCTTGATAAGAATTTACTCCTCGAAGCGAAGAAAATGGGATTTTCAGACGTCCAAATTGCCAATTGCACTAACATTGGTGAGATTGATGTCAGATCATTAAGAACGAAGTTGAAGATCCAGCCTGTCACCAAACAAATTGACACTTTAGCTGCAGAATGGCCAGCAAAGACCAACTATCTTTATCTCACTTATTGCGGGCAATTTGATGACGTTCACTATGGTTCAAAAATAAAAGACAGGACAATAATATCTAATTTGAAGGCTAACAGACCCCGAACTAAGGATATGCCTTCAAAGGTGATAGTCTTAGGTGCTGGGCCATATAGGATAGGTAGCAGTGTAGAATTTGATTGGGGTACAGTTAATATGGTTTGGGGTCTGAAGGACAATGGTTGCAAGGAAGTAACTATCATTAACTGTAACCCTGAGACCGTCTCCACCGATTACGATATTTGCGACCGTTTGTATTTCGAAGAACTAACATATGAGAGAGTAATGGACATTTGCGAAAGAGAAAATTCTGATGGAGTAGTGACTTGCGTTGGGGGCCAGACTGCAAATATATTGACTCCAAGGTTAGCCTCTGCAACTATCAATATTCTCGGAACATCTGCCATGAGTGTAGATCAAGCCGAAGACCGGTCTAAGTTCGGAAAGCTACTTGACTCACTGGGTATAAGACAGCCAGCCTGGAAAAAATTCACCAGCCTAACTGAAGCACGATCATTTGCAGAAATGGTAAAATACCCGCTACTTGTAAGACCTTCTTACGTGCTCAGCGGGGCTGCAATGAAGGTTGTCTGGACCCCGGAGCAGTTGAAGAAGTACTTGACAGAAGCCACTAACGTTAGCCCTGATCATCCAATCGTTATGACAAAGTTTTTGGAAAATGCTTCAGAAGTAGAAGTTGATGCAGTAGGAGACGGAGATTGCGTTATAATTGGTTCGGTTATTGAACATATCGACAACGCTGGAGTACACTCGGGAGACGCAATGATGTGCATTCCTCCTTGGAGATTAGATAGGGAAACTATAGAAACGATCGCTGAATATAGTAAAAGAATTGGGGTTGCTATGAAGATAATAGGACCATTCAATATACAGTTTTTGGTAAAGAACGGTCAGGTTTTCGTAATTGAAGCCAACATTCGAGCCTCTAGGTCAATGCCATTCGTATCAAAATTCACCGGTTTAAATCTGATTTCATTGGCGGCTCAAGCCATAATGGGAAAGAAACTGCCAGTGGATCGCGGCGACACCTGGTTAAAAAAATCTGGTTTTGGCATAAAAGTTCCTCAATTTTCTTTTATGCAGCTCGATGGGGCAGATATTGTTCTTGGCGTTGAAATGCAATCTACAGGAGAAGTAGCTTGTTTCGGGTCAAGTTTTCACGATGCGCTGTCGAAAGCCTACATTGCGGCCGGTTTCAATTTGCCACTCAGTGGCAGAGTTTTGATAAGTGCGGGTGGCCCGATAAACAAGGAAAGACTCCTTCCTCTTGCACGAAAGATTTTCAATATGGGGTACTCAATTATGGCTACAGAACATACCGCAGATTTTATTGAAAAATTCAACATTTGTCCTGTTGAAAGAGTATACAAGATTAGCGAACCTCTTAGAAAACCCAATATATCAGAAATGCTTTTTAGACGTCAGATCGATTTCATCATCAATATTCCGTCTACATCGACAATTGAGAAATACGTTGGGATGTTAGATGATGAATATCAGATACGCAGGAAGGCGGTCGAGCTTGGAATACCTGTCTTGACTACGGTCGAATCTGCTTCCACATTTATTAACACATTGGAATGGATTAGGACTCATACACCTACCTTTGGTTACCTAAGGCCGTACATTGATTCGTAGAATATTTACAGGTTGATTAGATCAATTAAAGACCGCCTGCTTGAGCTGACCATTTTACGATCTAAGCAATATTCAAGTTACAAAAGGAAGCAGCCTTTCGTCTCCTAAAACATATCCGTCCAGACAAACCACTAAGGCCCGTTTAATATAATCACAAGATTTCGTAGCGTTTCTAATAATCGGTGACATAGAAACAGCGTTGTTCTTTCTCCTAAAGTCATTGGAGGGGGTGATAAATCTGTTAATTGAAGGCACAGTTACTAAATCAAGGTACCCATCTTCGTTTTTGAAAACAGAACTTTTCTTTACCCTTAAGAATATCCAAACTCGTTCACCGTTTAGGTTGCTATCGGGCTTATTTAGAACTGGGTGCAGATGTCCCATTATTATTTTGTTTACGCCTGATTTTTTACTAGATGGCATTGTATGACCATGTAAGAAGAGCGTATCACCTATCGTAATCCCTGTGGGGCTCGCGATTGATACATCAGCGGGGGCCAAACTTTCGATTTTGACATCGTGATTTCCTGGAATCAAATAGACGTGATAGCCGTTAGTCAGATCCTTCAAGAACCGAGGTATATGATACCATTCTATGGAGTTGATATTGACAATTGAATCCTTAATATCTCCAAGTAGTATTATTCCATCGGGTTTGTAACCTCTTATTAGTGCGTGTACCTCTGAAACTATTTGTTGGGTAAAGAACTTCGAATTTATTTGAATCCCCTTTTCGACAAAATTGTACTCAAAACCAAGGTGAAGATCTGAGATAACGAGGTACTTCTTGGGAGGGATATTTGGCTCATCACTGTACTTAAATGACAAAGCAGCGAATGGAGCTATGATTTCAATACTCGTTGTAACACCTTATCTTTCAAGAAACAATCTAATATCCTTTCCTTTATTCTCTTAGCAATCCCACAGTGGGCTACTTGAAGCAAAATATCCTATCTTAGAATAAGGTCGTTAAGTACGAATTTCACCACGCCACTCTTCTATGTCTGACAACAGTAGACCATGATATACCTCACTCATTATTTCCCCAAGAATTTGATAGAATCGACGAACAACAAATTCAAATTCAGGTTGAGGAATAGAGCTAATGTGCGTTGATACGTTTGCGCATGAATAAAGTTAGATATGAGTCGGATGGGCCATTATTTCGAAATTCGCATTTGTTTCATCTCCTCTACATTAGGATTATTTATTCTCAGAAATAGGAAGGTAGATTCATGATTTTGAAGTTGCAATCTTTCATAATCAAACCTAGAAAAGGTACTGTGTAATTGAAATTTACACGATTGCATATTCTTTTGTTTTCCTCAGAGTAGGATCGAAGCGCTAAAACAAAGGAGTAAATTAACCAAGCACGAACTAACTATTGGGAAATTTGAACTGCGTTTACACATCCATGTTGACCAGGTCTGGATGTTACCCGTGCGACACCTAACTCAGTTTGAATTATCGCTCCCTTGTTTACCACTCCTCTTCTTTCATAATCCCTGTTCGCAGGGTTTCTAATAACTTGAGAAATAAGTGTCTTCTGAGTTTCTCTAGTTTCAGGATTTGTTACATTGGCAAATTCTGAACTTTTCAATGCGGTTTTATAATTCCCCCCTCTGGTTCGCCGTGAAACCGAAATATTTTTACCCACCAGTGCTTCATTAGGATATCGATCAATCTCATATTTCCTTCGACTTCTACAAGGAGTAATCTTGCCCCCGGTGTATTTCCTGCCAGTGAGGTTCTCTATTGACTTCCGCATAATAGACCAACGTCCAAGAGGGGTAATTTAATACTTTTCAATGCGTAAGATACTTTCAGCAGAAAAATCGATATTCATTAGTTGTCCAAATACTATCCTTTACCAGTTGCAATCAAATTCCTTTTCAACAAATCGATGTTCGGAATTCCAAAATATCTCATAAATTTTTCAGTTGTCTTGTATACCTTCAATCTACCTAAGGTATCATGCCTAACGAATCCGTGACTATGTAATTCCTTCAGATGTGAATATACTTGAGAGCCTCTTATTCTTACCAGCCTAGTGGATGTAACTGGCTGTTCGTATGCAACATAAGACAAGGTCTTCAAAGATGCTTGAGACAAAATAGGCTGATGTGAAAACTTTCTGACAATTGATAGATAGTTCGGTTTCACTTGCAAGACGAAAGTATCATCCTCTAACTTGGCTATTTCCAAGGCCTTTAATTGAGAGTTAATTACATTCATTAAATCCTTGATGACTTGGATGGTTTTTTCTCTAGACGTGATACCTGAAGCTTTAACAAGCTCATCGACTGACAACGGCTTGCCAGAACAATAAAGAGCTACTTCAATTCGCGCCCTAATTTCATCTTGCAACAGCCCGCTCTCCCGGACTTTCATCTCAGTTTGTACACTACGCCTACGGCGAACCGTCTCGAATCCGCCATAAAAGGATATCTTCACTATCATTAATTTGCTCTATCTGGATACTTCCTTTCAATGCCAAATACAACATTGCTAGGAAACACCTCGCACTCGATAGCTGGTCCATATGTGAGATCAAATCACTGAACATTATATTCTCATGTTCGGCAAGCTTACTCTGAATCATCGATTCGAACTCGGCCAAGATTTCCTCTATTTTTACAAAATATTCATCAAATGAAAAGCCCTCCACTGGTTCTATATTAAAGCGCGGTTTCCGAGTCCCTGATTCGGTGAGGGTGGATACCATGTTCTCTAGGACAGACAGAAGCTCCTGCAACGAGACAGGATAGCTCGACTCGTATCGAAATGGTATTGTGATAGGGCTTAGATTCTCTATAGGAATTTCGTCTGCATGACTTATAGGTCTGCTTTTCTTTTCGGACAGCGTTTGCAATTTGAAAATACTCTCCACCTTTATTCGGTGTATCATAGATGATGACAGAGCTGCAACACCACAAATTCTCAAATCCTTATATTGGATCTTTTCTAGAATATTCAGCAGCATTTTTAGCATTGACACAACATCGATATCCCATGCATCTTTCTTCAAGATAAGAGACGGATTGAACAGAACATCAATGGGTGGTTCAGAAAGCCTTTTTCTCTCAATTTCAGGGACAATATCTTCAGTCAGACTTTGATGCTCTCCGTTTCTAGACATTTATCATTACTATTCCGTTTCACAATGTTATCTTTGATTTAAATATATTAGTTTTCAAATTTTATAATCTTAACAATTAAGTAACATATTGTTTGATATCATGATTTGCATTCTACTAATCTTAATTGAATGTGAACTGTTGTAAGCTAATAGGCCAATGACTTCATTTAAATAGCCAAATATCGTTATAGTAGAAGTTGGGAAACCAGGCACAAAGCAACAAGGTACGGGCTGAGATTAAGTTTCCACTAATTCTGATTCATACACCGTATGGACTAAGTTTTTTCGATAAAGTAGCAAGCAGCAAGATCGCCAAGATCTATGCGAGATTTAATATATATCTCATGCCACTCATAACTGCTCTAGCTGTATTTTTGATAGTAGGTTCGTTAATGGTTCTCTTTTCCAATGGAGCAGCTCGTGAAGGGGTTAGAGATATAGGACCTCAATCAAACCTTCTTATTCCCGGTCTCAACCCTTATTTGCCTTGGACTTATGGCTGGATCGCCTTAGTGCTAACAATTATCATCCATGAGGCAGGACACGGGATCGTAGCTCGAGTGTACGGTGTGAAAGTGGAGTCTACTGGATTGGTGCTTATTTTGGGTATACCTATTGGAGCATTTGTCAATATAGAAAGAGAAGAGTTGGCTAGAACTAAGCTAAAAGAGAAAAGCGCCATTCTCACAGCAGGTCCGATGAACAATATGATAGTGGCGGGACTCTCTCTGGGATTACTCTATATAGTAGTCTCATCACTCGTCCCCCTGCCACAACCGGAGGGTTCTCAATATGGAGTGGAAATTATGACCGTAGGTGACGGCTCACTTGCAAGTTCGATTGGTATGAAGAAGGGAGATGTGATTGTGAATATCGAAGGGGGCAGAGTAAAACACATTGAGGACCTAAGCATGCTTCTTCAATCAAATTTAGGCAATAGAGTGGCAATTACATGGAAGGACACTAGCGGTCAAGAAATTACAAAGACTGCATCGATCCCTGCTAGTGTGCAACCCAATACAGGAATTTTGGGCGTCACGATCACTAACGTATCACCAGATCCTGAATTTGTTCTTAGTCGCTACAAGAGTGCCTTCGGATCGAATCCAATTGCGATTCTTCTCCCACCCACTATGGCTGAAGGTTCAGTACCTTATTCTGATCTAATGGCATCCAAATATTCATCAACGTTCGGCTCCGCATTTCCAATTATTGCCAATTTCCTTTTTTGGTTATGGTTCATTAACTTTAACGTGGGCATCTTCAACGCGTTGCCTATAGGTCCACTAGATGGAGGACAATTGTACAATTCACTGATCGAAAGAAAAATTAGTGCAGGCTCCACTCGTTTTCGAAACGCATCTCTAATCCTGACGATTGTGATGGTGATGATAGTAGCTGTATCTTTCGTATTACCATGGATTCTAAGGTAGAACGTTAAATGACAGACCCAAGTATACTAGGCTATAGCATTCACAGGTCGCATCCAAAAGCAAATTAGGTCCATGATACCACGAATGATCACGTCCAGACTGACTGAGATCAGTTATGTTCTGGTTTGGGGCACTTGTAGTCTAAAGAAACTAATATTTGAAACCGGTTCAAATAGATGTGATAGTGTATAAAAATGCATACAAACGGTGAGAGAGAGGAACAATTTCCATTGATTAGTGAATATGAACATACTGAACACATTTTCTTTGAACTTGCGAGCGAACACAGATTGCAAA
>DASSCH010000068.1:0-5870 GCA_035697905.1 Nitrososphaeraceae archaeon | reverse complement strand
CATCTGCAGAGCCTCTCGCTGCTTTTCATTAGCTAGCTCGTCAAAAAAGAAGGCTGCTGTGGCATCCTTCGCTTCACCAGCCCAAATGTTGCCTTTAAAGCCGCCTACCATTATCACGTTCAGCCCATCAAGCGGCGTTTCACCATAGTAACCGCTATTGATATGATATGCAAGCACACCTTGGCATTCTCCATCCGATGGAGCTTGGGCAAACGTGCAAGGACACGGTATGTTGCACTTGCAAACGTCGAACCAGTCGCCAGAAAGTTTCCATTTGGGAACACTAGCAGACATGTCAACATCTAGTATCTAAAGTGGTATTTTAATATGTAGAACACAGAATATTGATTTTTTATTAGCTTGAGATTATAACCCTAAATTAACATTGCTATGACTCTATTTTTTAACAGAAAGTGAAAACATCCCTATGATTGAACAGAGACAGTAATATTGAACTTTCCTGCTTCAGCAACTCTTGGCATTACTGAGGTCGTGGGTTCAAATCCCCCGGTCCATTTTTATCATTCTGGTAATCTACGGCATTAAAACAATCTCATTTCTTTGAGGAAGTAGCATATTCCTTCCCGCCAGTAATGTCTATTGCAACAAATGGTTCATTTCCAACTACCCATGCGTCATGACCTGGTGGAACATACATCGCTTCACCTGGACCAAATTCTTGTTCAGTTCCATCGTCCATCTTAACTCGCATTCTTCCTGATATTGCATATCCTGTATGCGTCATTTGGCAACTATTTGTATTAACTATGGGTTTAACATCATTGAACCACTTCCAACCCGGCTCTGCAGTTATCCTGGCAATTACTGTGTCTCCAAGATTTGCTATATCCATCTTACCATTTGAAAAATTTCTAACCTCATCAGGATTTTTGTCAAGATTTCGTGATTTCATCTCGTGATGCATGAATAAAGTATCTATGCAGTTACTATAATAGCTTTTTGATGTAATGGCTTTGTTCTTTGGATAGTAATTAGAGAGATGAGTAGAAGGCTACATTGCCTCTGAGGTCGTGGGTTCAAATCCCACCCGGTCCACTTCTTTCTGTGTTAGAAATACGGTATTGTTTTGAATTCAATTTTGATGAGTGTAGGATAAAAAGCCTAGCAATGCCATTATTTGTATAATTCAGCAGCATGACTCATCAAAATATAGTCGATTTAGTTGGCTTTTAGCTCTGAGCCTTCCCAAGCACCCTATATTGGGGTATAACAACTGGCGTTAGGTGTATAATGGTCTAGCGCCTCCAAGCCTTAGATAGCCTGCTTCGGCCGAATATTATTCTCCCCCTCACCTTTCAGCGCTGGTCGTTTTATACCATCTCGCTCAGTACTTTGCTTTATTAGATATACATTTGACGATCATAACGAAAAGCATCAAATCAATTGATGTAGTATATGCGGATGCGGCAAGAAACTAAAGTTCTACGGAATAAGCGAGACCCCCCGACATGCTGGCAGTGTATTATACTCGATGTAGTTTCTGAAAATGCTATGATGAATCGAATGCAAAAAAGGGAAGAAAACAAATGTTTTCTAGCGCATGTTGCATTCAAGAAAAGCAAGAATTGACATTCAAGATACTATGTCAAAGAGAGCAGATTTAACAAAGAGGAATACATCCATACGAGGAATTTTATTTTATTTAGATTTATTTTATAATGTGAATATTCATTAACAGATACGCTAACTCGAAACTGCAATCCTTAAAAACTATGACTCTTGCTTAGTTTCTCATGGTATCAAAAAATAACAGTAAGGCTGTACTTGCAACCTTAGCGCTTATGCTGCTTTCACTAAGCGGGGCGTCATCAATAGCTATAAGTACACCCCATTATGCAAGCGCACAAGGAGTACTCGAAGGCCTTGAGAGAGAGCAAAGTGGCGAAGCACTACCTGGAGACCAACCAGCGGACATAGGTGGCGCTGCTTCTCTTAATGCCACTACTACAATGGAAGGCGGTGGTAATGCAACTAACGCTACCATGACTGGAGCAGCAGGGAATGCAACTAACGCTACTACAGGCGGTGGCGGAACAACTACTGGCACTCAAAGTGGCGGACCACTTAGCCTATATGGTGGCGGAGGCGGCCAATAAAGCTGAAACATTTGACCACACATTCACAGAAGTTAGTGAGTACCCTACTCCTATCTGTTGCATTCAAACATAGTTGGAACAGTCAGCGTGGCGACCTAACTTCTTTTTTGTTCCAGTCTGCCGAAACCATGAATAACACCTAAACGATGGACTGGTTGGAATTTGAATTGCACCTTTCCAATTAATGTCACTTACGATAGGCAACTGCGACTGTGGAAAGGTGCTGAGGTCGTGGGTTCAAATCCCACCCGGTCCACTTCTTTCTGCGCGGGAATTACGGTATTAGATTGAGCTCATTTTTGAAAGTTGTCGGACAAATTCAGCGGCACTATCCTCTCGTCCCTTTTAGGCAAATAGCTTACTCAGCTTGCTATTGTGCTGTGCTAGTGAGGAAATTTCTCCACGTCTTCCAATCGCTCTGCCCATTCGGTATACTATTTCTAAAGCAATCAGCGTTGGAACAAAGCCGACTGCCAGAAACATTGCTGCTTCGCCAAAATTCATAACTTAATACTAGCCTGGGAGCACATTAACAGTACTAGAAGGTTTTTGCAATTACTCATAATTGATTTGTCATAGTAAAAGCAGCTGCTGCCTTGATGCAGAAAGATGACCAACTGAGGTGTGGGTTCATATTGTTGCTTGGATGAGAAAATAGTTATGTTATGTTCCTAGTTGATGGGAATGACATTTCATACAAGATTTTTCTACGGGTTAAGTACACTTCATTGTTATTTTCACAGGCTTATACAACTCTTCATAATGTTTCGCTAGAATCCTATATTTTTATCATCAACAATATGATAATCTGTTGAGCAAAAGAAGATACGATGCATATAGGAACAGAAACGAAGTAATCAGCCAGATTTTAGACACTGCAAACTGCGCTGATGGTATTACAAAAAGCAAGATGATGTATAAGGCGTATCTTAGCCATGACCCGTTACAGGAGTATACTATGCTTCTAATTGATAACGGCTTGCTTCATTATGATTCAACCATGCGCACATTTAGGACTACTGAAGAAGGTCGTGCATTTATTCAGGCCTATGGTCAGATAGACCACATGTTGAAGAAACAGCAAAGCTAAGCGGAAGGTGAAAAGTATGAAAAAAACTAAATGAAGGCTTTTGATGATTGCGGCGGTTGGTGACACATTCAAAACTTAACTTATCATACAGCCAAGGACTTTAGGTTGTCTAAATGTGACTAGAAGGTCTTGCACAAAAGTCGGGATTAATATCATAATCTATATGAGGACAGCAGAAACAAGAATAACCTAAATGATGGAGGGGGCGGGATTTGAACAAATTTCTTTTCATCAAAGCTGACTGGACTACAAAATAAAGAACTGACTGGCTGAGGTCGTGGGTTCAAATCCCACCCGGTCCATTTCTTTCTGTGTTAGAAATACGGTATTGTTTTGAGCTTGATTTTAACAATTGTTGGACAGATTCAGCAGCAGACGAGATAATAAAATACGCTAAAGAAAAGGCGATAGACTTGATTGTAGTAGGTACAAAGGGCAGGTCTGGAATGACTAAGGCTTTACTAGGAAGCGTTGCATCTAAGGTAGTGACATATTCTCCGTGCTCGGTACTTGTTGTATGTTAAATCTGTCGATAAAGGAGACATCCAAAGTGTTTTGGTCAATGCATTGTCATTGCTCTATATCTCATTAAGTTCCAGTTTCTTCTAGTAGGAGAAGACGATATATTTAAGTTCCAGAACTTGTATATTAGTGACAAAGTAGCAGTGCATGGTCAAGCTTAACAAGACTTCCATCAATGTTGCCGCTGTTACTCTCCTCCTCCTTCTTCTTACAGGACTACTACTACTACCATATCATGAACAGCATCCTCATCGCTTCACTGCAGAAGCAGGAGAATTAGCATGCATAGATTATGATGAAGGACAAAATACCATTGTCATAAACTGCAATTCTTCCTTTTCAGATGTAGTTCAGACCGTAAATGACCCTGAAATTCTTGCGAATCTTGGCAATGGTGAATACATACTAAATGCTAACTTGGAAATTGCTGATGAAGTGAGCTTTGCCATGACTTCCAATAGTGATGGTCTGCAATATCTAAAACTTGCTGGGGAAAACGGGATAATAGTCTATGGACAAATATTGATAGATGGCGTAAAAATCACATCTTGGGATATCGCTGAGGAAGACGTTATTCAACAGGACATAAATGGAGCCATTAGCCGAGGCTATGTGAGATTTGCTGGGAGTGAAGGAGCTCAAATACTAAATTCAGAATTTGGTTATCTTGGATATGCTCAACCTGGACGAAGAGGATTTGACCTCGCTGGAGATGGGCCATCGCATGACATGGTGATTAGAGGTAGCAAGTTTCACCACATGTGGTTTGCATTTTATTCTAATGGAGCATACAGCATCACGGTTGATGGTAATGAATATTATAACAATATCAAATACGCTTTAGACCCCCATACTGGAACTCACGATATGAGTATTACAAACAATTACGTCCATGACAATCCATTAGGTATAATCTGTTCCCTTGATTGCTACAATATCCTCATTGAAGGAAATTGGGTAGAAAACAACGTCAATTATGGGATATTCTTTTCAAGGAACATGCATGATTCAATTGCAAGAAACAATTACGTCTATAATTCGAATGTTGGAATAACCGTAGCAGAATCACCAAATAACCAGATTCATAGCAATACAATTGAAGGAATAACTTCACAAGGGATACGTCTGTTTAATCCTCTCCTGGCAGATGATGGGTTGACTGAGGGTAATTTCGTTTATAACAATACTATCATTAATTCTGAAATTGGCATTGAAGCAGTAAGAAGCCAAGATAATGTTTTAGAGAGTAACACACTTTCAAACATACAATCAAGCGAATACCGCCTATCAGGAGGTTCGAGCATTATAATCAGAGGACAACACTTCGATAATGATCTAATATCTCAGGTGGGCTCGGGAACCGTCAGCCATGTAGAGATTGTAGATTCAGGGATAATAGAAGTGAGAGAAGGAGAAATAGATGAAGGAGACTCACATAATACAGACATTGAACCCTATAGTAGGACTTTTAGCAGCGGTGACGATATTACAGTAGACTCACCATAATAAAACCAATTGTCATAATCAAGAAATTTCATGTCTTCAATGATTAGCCTCAAATGAATCTACATTTTTTTGAGTTCTGAAAATAATACGTCATAGATATAATTGCCAATGTTTAGCTATCAGGTTGTCAGCTGTTAAGGGCTAACTTTATCGATTAGGAGGGTTATAATCAGATCATGGTCTTTCAGCCCCGCAATTACGGCATTAGATTGAGTGCGTTTTTGATGATTGTCTCATCATCACTCTCCGTAGCGATAGTTGTGGTGTTACCAACGGCTGTACTTCTGTTGTTGCTTTCACCCTCCACTGCTAACTAACACTGTTCCGACCATGTTTGGATGCAGTATACAGAAGTATGGATACTCGCCTGATTCAGTAAAGGTATATTCAGATGTTCCTCCTGGGGGGATGTAAAAGTCAAACAGCCCAGTAGGCGCCGCATTTTCGCCAGCATTGACTGTGTGTACTTCTGCGTCATTATTTGCCCATAGTACTGTGGTTCCAACGCTAACTTGAATTGGATTTGGTGAGAATGCATTAGTAGTCAGGTTTGAAGCATCGGGGACTATGGAAACGCTGCTATCTGTTGTATTATCACCACTACTAGCACTTGTAGTGGCACTGGCATTAGGTGT
>DASSCH010000067.1:0-3078 GCA_035697905.1 Nitrososphaeraceae archaeon | reverse complement strand
TCGCCTACTTGAGGATCTGCCAACATTACGATTCCCGCCTCTGCGCCATCAACTCCAGCTTCCCAAGAACCTTCAGTACTAACGACCTCTCCACTCTCGTACTCTTTTGTATCTTCTCCAAGATACCAGACGTTACCTTCTATGTCCTGAGCGAACCAGTCAAATGTATCTTCAATTAGTTCTCCGTCCAGCGTGACTGTATCCCTCACAACCGTTGCTGTTACTCCTAGGATTTCTTTCGTTTCGTTAGTCACTACAATGTTAATCTCTTCAGTTCCCTCTTCAGCTTCACCTTCATATGTAAATGTGGTTCCTGGAGTAAGAGTAAAGTAGGGATTATCTATGCTCTCTTTGCCAAAGTCGCACGGGTCAAATTTAGCGTGAGAAATCTCATCAGTGGCACCTTCTCCACCACCAACAGTCGATGTGGATGTTCCACCACTATTCTGTTCTTCTTCCTCATCGTCGTTTGCTTCTCCTTCGTCTTCGTCTCCAATGTCTGTATCCTCCTCTTCTTCGTCATTTACATCGATGTCACCTGGTTCGTCAGCATCGTCGCCTGGCGAGCCAACTTCTAGGCAGTCGTTGGAGAGGGTGTTACTACTGCTGGCATTAGTGCTGTTCGAATTTTCCGTATTAGGAGCAAATACCTCGGAGATATTAGTCATGGAGACTATACTTCCGACAACTATCGCTACCGCCGTGAACATCAGGATTTTTTTTATTTCCATCAATACTGGGGTCACTTGAGACTTATTAAGAAATGTGGTACGAATGGCTAATTACCTAAGCTGAATCCAAATAAAGAAAATAAAACTCATTTAGATACTTGTACGATATGATATTAGACTATCATAAATGAGAATATCATTGCAAGACGGCTTTCAATACACCCTGATATGCAAAGAATAAGCAATATCCTTTCAGTTGGATTTCATACCGTTAGTAACAGTGATGAAAAGTTATTTCCATCAATATGTGAGAGTTGGGGTTAGCATTGCCCCTATGCTATTATTTGCATTGGTTTTACGTTGTCGTAAAAAGAGGGATGTAAGCTTTTCAGCTTTACTGAGAATTCTTGGGTTTTTTAATTCGTTTGACGTCAATCAGCTATTTTCTTTTTCACTTTCAATCAGTACCTTCAAGATTGTGCTGGCTATATCTGTAGAATATTACTTGTATTCTTTCAGACCGTAGTTGTGTTACCTCTTAGCATACTTAGAGCTAAATCCAAGTGCGCAAGGACACCTTGAATGTCATTATTCTGTAACGACATACATGCTCCTTCTATATGCTGTCTTATCTGCGATTCTAATTGGGTCATGTCTTGTCCTGCGTCTTCGTTACCAGTATCTATGTCCTCTTCATCATTCACATCTATGTCACCCGGTTCATCAGCATCTTCTATACTACCACTCTCAGGATTAGAGGCAACTGCAGTTGCGTTGTCCGCATTGTAGCTTGCAGGGTTAATTTCTTGGCAGTTGTTGGTATTAATATTGTTGCCATTATTGTTCGAATTTACTGTTTGAGCAGCAACCATGCCCGCGGTAGTAGTCATGGAGACTATAGTTCCGACGAGTATTGCCACTGTCGCAAACATCAGGATATCTTTTGTTTGCATTAATAATGGCGTCACTCGAGACTTATTAAGAAATGTGGTACGAATGGCTA
Organism: Nitrososphaeraceae archaeon; assembly: GCA_035697905.1. Taxonomy (GTDB): domain Archaea; phylum Thermoproteota; class Nitrososphaeria; order Nitrososphaerales; family Nitrososphaeraceae; genus TH5896. The sequence goes on along the minus strand of DASSCH010000067.1, from coordinate 1,404 downwards.
AATGTCTAGTCGAATCCAAGCAAAGAAAATAAAAGTGATTTAGGTACTTGTACCAAATGCATCAAATTGAAGAGTTGGTCTGGAAAGGACATGCAAGCGAGTGCCTTTCACTACTGCGGTAGAGAGATAAAGATAATACTTCTAAATCCGTGATTAATAGGAGCGAGAAGGTGGGTTGTGGAAGACGATGGCTCCCAGAAACCGGAGGGGGATGTGCGTGATCGAATCCTTCGGTTTATCCGTGATAATCCTGGTTGCCACCTCAGAAAGATCAAAGATGAGCTTGATGTAGGGATGGGTACAGTCCAATACCATCTTGACAAACTAGAGAAGGCAGGAAGGATAACTTCTCAAAAGCTAAGCTTGCATAAGTATTACTTTTTGGTAGGAGTATTCCAAGAAAATGAAAAGCACATATTGGAAGTACTAAGCAATGAAACTGCTCGAGAGATTTTGATGTTTATTATTGAGCACAAGCATCCATCGCAAACTGAAATCAGTAAGCACATTGGGATATCCTCACCATCCACAAGCTGGCAGATTAAGCGGCTACGAGATTATAGAGTCATTGATGAAATTAAGGAGGGCAAGTTCAAGCGGTATAGATTGCATGGAGATTCACAGCAATTTGTTGCATTGTTAAAGAATTACTATCCTAGCATCTGGAACAGATGGGGCAACAGACTAGCTGAGTTATTTTTGTCCCTATCTCGAGGAGATGACCAATTCTGACAGATTTCCTATCAATGCCCATTTGGTTTTTTCTGATGTCTTGGCTCATACGACAGGTAGAGAACGGAATTGGTGACGACGGTGATGAGCCTGAAGAAGAGGAAGTAGAAGGCAATGAGAATGAAACCACGTCTGAAAGAATAGGCGAAAATGAACCAATAATAGGAATAGAACAGATGGAATTCGAACCCTATGAACCAGTAACTCAGGCAATCAAGATAGCAATAGCAGCGTTTTCACTCCTACTGCTTGGACTCTCGATTTCTGCATATAAGAAAACTGCCCTTAAGAGGATAATTTATGCTGCAATAGCCTTTGGATTATTTGCAATACAGATGTTCTTTGACTACTTGGAAGATGCAGTTGAAGGCTTTGATACCGCATACAGTGATATCATCTTTTATGGGATTACTCTGGCTATTCTTGTCTTGTTCTTTATAGCCATTGTTAGAAAGTCGCAATAATAGATTATTATTTACATTTCATTTAAACAAATAAACATTGAAAATGCTTCTAACTTTAGATAACTACTCATAATATTTGATTGTTACTTTAATCACTCCTACTTCATCCGCAATTATTTTACAGGAAGACCAATTGGCATTGCTGAGGTCGTGGGTTCAAATCCCACCCGGTCCATTTCTTTCTGTGTTAGAAATACGGCATTGGTTT
>DASSCH010000066.1:0-8306 GCA_035697905.1 Nitrososphaeraceae archaeon | reverse complement strand
GCTTTCTTTATTGCAGCTATCTTTTCTGCACGCTGTATTGCTTTCTGACTAATATCATATCCGTATACATCAAATCCTTTCTCCTTCACATATTTTGCTACAGGAAGGCCAAGCTGGCCCAAACCTATTATAAGAACCTTGTCGACTAAATTATGAGAATTCGCTCTCAGGTCATCATCTTCTGCGACCAACATATCTGACTACTCAACTGCCTATGATTATTAAAGAATTAAGAAACATTAGAAGTAAATTTATTCATTGTCAAAACTTATCTTTTATTCATATATTTGGACTTAACCGCAGACGAGAATCAAAGTCAATTCAGGTGAGAGCATACAATTCCAAGAAAATTTATACAGTCGGCAACTCTAAGAACTAGCTGCAGTTTGCTCAACCGATTGAGGGGTCAGATCCAACCTCTTTTGCTCAGTATTGGGAAGGAGTTCTCGAAAATAAATCCCTCTCCTAATTTCTGGACGGGATTAGCTTTGATCACTTCTGTCATTGCGGCGGCAATTTACGGGAGTGCAGCTTCGCTAGACCTTCAATATTCTTATTATCTTTCCCTAGCTGGGGGGATATTCCTTATCATTTCGGGGTTTTTTGACCTGGTGGATGGAGTTATTGCCCGCTTAACCAAAAAGACCTCCAAAAGGGGATCCTTCATCGATTCAACGTATGATAAAATATCAGAATCAATTGTTTTCATCGGGATCGCAGTAGGAACCCTTGCAGATCCAATAACGTGCATGATCGCCATAACGCTCTCTCTATTAGTCAGCTATGTTCGCGCGCGTGCAGAATCGCTTGGAATTTCCCTACAAGGAATAGGTATCGGTGAGAGAGCGGAAAGGCTTCTGCTACTCGCCATTATTGGAATGCTACCGTTCTACGGATCTTTGCAGTGGGCAGTCATAATCGTCTGCATAGTAGCCGGCTTTACACTAGTTCAGAGAATATTGGAAGTAAACAGGCAACTAACATCAACACGTTGACGTGATTATCTTAGTCTACCAGTACTCCTTCTCTCACTTTCAGATCTTACTTTTACTACTCCTCGATGAACTGCGCAGGAGACACAATAGAATTTAACATCAGACGAAGGGGCGATATAAGCACCCTGGGCTTTTAACTCCTTTGCGAGAGTAGGTTCCACAAGAGTTACTCTACCAGTTACCTTCTTTGCCTTATCCCTGGGAACCATCGCACCACACTGACTACAATGTACCGTACCTGAACTTCCTTTTCCTCCCTTTGTTCTGCCCCTACTTGCCCTTTTCTTTGGCATCCAATAGTTGCTACAAAGGAGCTATCCTTTAAATCTTATCATATCTTAATATCAATGGCTCAGATATTGAATGGTATAATTTAGGCTAGACCGTTTAGGCGGATTGTGAGTTTCAATAAATAAGGAAACGCATTAAAGATGTCCCATCGGAAGCGCATTCCAAAGGTTATATTAATTTTAACTTTATGTTTTACCAGTGTTAATCGCATTCACACAAAGAAATCTGTTTAGGAATTCTACAATGGGTAGGAGGAATTGCGTGCCTCATGTAAATTCTTACATGCAAAACTCTCAACCACTGAGTGATATTTTTTAGCTCGTTTAGGACAAGCTAACTCAAGCTAACACTCCTATTCAATCGATGAAATCTACATATGTGGGCTTTAGAACTGCTTTTACTTCAAAGAATTCTTAGATCTAGTGGATTTTAACCCTATTCCACATCGCCTGGAGGCTTTTAAATCACGGACGATTCTTCATATTTAAATTGGACTTGCTTATGTGAATTACTAAGCCTCATGAAGGTCGCTATTTCTGTGAATCAAGCGAGAGATTCGACACTACTTCACCAGATCAAGAAAGTCCTAGATTATGGTGGTTTCAGTGTCCAACTAATGAGAGATGGTGACTATCGTGCAGCAAGGGAAGTGGATCTCGTAATTTCAACAGGGGGCGATCGAGGTATTCTAGATTACTTTCATAAAGTAGTTACAGATTCTGCTCCTGTACTTGGGATTTACGAATCTGATTCGACAGGATTCCTTGCACAGCTCGATGTTCGTGATCTGGAAGCATCTCTACATCGAATAGACAAAGGAAACTACGAGGTTGACCAGGTGTTTAGGATTGCGGTAAAGGTAGATGGCAGGGAAGTAGAACCAGTACTCAATGATGTGGCTCTGTTCCCAAGCAAAAGTGCAACTCTAATGGAGCATGTTTTGAGAATAGATGAGAAAACTGTCTGGCGTGACAATAGTGATGGACTGGTGTTGTCCACCCCAACTGGTTCCACCGCTTACTCGATGTCCGCTGGTGGTCCCATGGTTTTACAGAAATCTCAGGTCTTCATTGTGGTATCTGTTAATTCTTTGGACAACACAAGACGACCTTTGATAATCCCAAATGATACCACAGTAGAGGTAGCAGATATAGTTAGCAGATATCATTGTGAAATTGTTCTAGATGGAGGCACTAGAATGGGAATCAAGAAATCCTTGGAATGCTCCAAGCATCAGGTTCCAGCTAAGCTAGTTAGGCTCTCAGGAAACTCATCTATAGTCTCACTAATTGCCAAAAAGGTAAGACTTGCAGAGGATTTGTTGAGTATGCCACCAAGCGCAAAGTTGCTTCTCAAAACCTTAGAGTACGAAGGTGCCCTAAGTCAGAGGGATCTATCGACTCGCACAATGCTGCCAGAACGAACAGTTAGGTTAGCATTAAGACATCTTCTCACCCGCGGCTATGTGAAAAAAAAGACTTCCCTTCGTGACGCTAGGCAACGAATCTATGAACTTAAGCTTTAGCCGAAGCGGATTCTACGAAAGCCAAAAAACTCTTTTCCGGCTTTCCCAGTCTACTACTAAATTCAGAATGGTATTGTGTTGCAAAGTAGAATTTGTGATTTGGTATTTCCAATATTTCAGTGCGTTTGCCCCCGTCTGAAAATCCAGATAATACCAATCCTCCTTTTTCCAAGGTTTCAAGATATTTTTGGTTGAGTTCATATCGGTGGCGGTGTCTTCCATAAATATTATTTGTATTATATATATTCTCAGCCTTAGTACTCGCTCTGATACTGATCTTATGTCTTCCTAATCTCATCGAACCTCCTAGTTTAATAGTATCCCGCTGCTCAGGCATAAATTCGACGATCGCATTTCTGGCTTTCGAATCTATCTCTGCCGAGCTAGCCTCGTTAATTCCACAGGCGTGCCTTGCAAACGCAACCAATGCGAGCTGAAATCCAAAACAGATTCCCAAGTAAGGAATATTATTAATCCTTGCGTAATCTGCGGTCCTAATAATTCCCTCACTTCCTCTCCTGCCGAAACCTCCAGGGACGACGATCCCATCAAATTTGTTTAAATACTCGATGCTGTGAGGTTTGTCAATCTGTTCAAACCTTTCAGACTCGATCCATTCTACATGCAATTTCTTTCTAGTCTGTGCCGCTGAGTGTGATAGTGCATGGTAGACACTGACATAGCTATCCGGAAGGGAAACATACTTGCCTACGACAGCAATTATAACTGACCCATTGTGATTGTAAAATCCTCTTGTAACTGATTTCCAATCACCCAAAAGAGGCTTACGCCGCTTAAGCAGCATCTTGTTACCTATTGCATTAACTATGTTCTGTTCTTGAAGCATCTCAGGAACATTATAGATCGAAGGAGCATCATGACATGAAATCACGTTTTGTTCTGGTACGCTTGCAAATAGTGAAATCTTATGTCTAACTTCCGAGGTTAAGGGAGTGGAACACCTGACTGCTAGTATGTCCGGTTGTATTCCAATTCTCCTAAGCTCCTGTACGCTGTGCTGTGTAGGCTTGGTTTTTTGTTCTCCAACTACATCCAAAACTGGCGCAAGGGTAACGTGAATTACAAGCGTATTGGTATCTCCCACTTCCAATTCTAATTGCCTAAATGCTTCTAGAAATGGTAAGCTTTCAATGTCTCCGACCGTGCCTCCACACTCAACAACGAGAATTTCTAGGTTTTTTTCTCTTGATACCTCTCTTAGTCTTTGCTTTATAGAATCCGTGATGTGCGGAATTATCTGCACACATTGGCCAAGGTATTTCCCACCCCTCTCGGCTTGAATGACATCCGAATATATTCTTCCAGTTGTTATGTTATGCTCTTTCGATATTGAAATATCAAGAAAACGTTCATAGGTTCCTAGGTCCATATCGCATTCCCCTCCATCTTCGGTGACAAATACTTCCCCGTGAGCAGTTGGGTTCATTGTTCCAGCATCAAAGTTAATGTATGGATCTATTTTTACGCAGGAAACGTTATATCCACATGACTGCAAGAGCTTGGCTACTGAGGCTGTAATTACTCCCTTACCTAAACCAGACATAACCCCGCCGGAGATGAAAATGAATTTACAATCCGTATTATCCTTTTTAGACCGCACATCCAGGTTTTACAAATCTTATTAATAAACCAATATTCGTATAACAAATATCTCAGCATCGTGAATAGGCCTTAGACCGTCGTTGATTTTAGTGAATATCTGTATCCTGATCAACTTTAAAAAAGCTGATTTCAGTCTATTCAAAGGCTAGATTCTAGGCTTTAGGTGTATCGAATACCGTCATCTTCGATTCAAATCAATTCGAATCAACGATAGAGCATTATAAGGAGCTCATTTTCGATTCTGATTAACGATAGAGTGTATAAAGAGATATTCAAATCAATGATAGTGCCTGGGTTAACGACACAACTGCAGGGTAAGTGATACATTGATTCAGAACTATCGATAAACCTCGTAAATACTAAGAATGCGTTGTATTTTATTTGCCCTATGAAGTTTATTTGCATCTATTGCCAAAGGATTATGAACCAGAGTAACTTTACAGATTTTATTAAAGATAGCGATAATAAAGATGCAGAATATCACGCTTGGCGCCATTTGACGTCTAACGAAGAGGAAACTGAAGCAAAGGCGGAAATGCTATTGCAACTGTGTCAAGTAGTTAATGCCAGAACATCAGAACAATTATTCCCCTTCCTCGACTAATCGAGACCGTGACTGCACCACGACTTTTTTTACATTTCAATGCCAAACCACAAAGACAATCTAAAAGCATCTAGTAAATCGTCATGCGACGTAGCCTGCTCATCGAGTACATCCTCACCATTGCCTACCGCAGTCCTTAGTGCAGTGATTAGTTTGTTGTGCTGAGGAGGACTGGCAACTTGTCCGTTGTTGTATCTTATTCTTCTTCTTGCTTTTTTTTGTTCTAGATTTCCCCAGTGTTAGCCATCATTAAAAGACGGGAGAGGGTTCAGGATTAGTAAACTTGCTCCTCTACATATCCTACATTCAGAAAAAATGTGGTTAGGTGGCGAATATACTCGTTATCTCTATTTAGACTGTAGACGGAGTTAACAAGTCTGCTTTCATTTACCCAACCTATGGATTTAAGATCTCGGAGATTCCTCTTGATATCCTCTCTCTTCAGGTGAGTCTTTTTTTGCAGTGCATAAATCGTGAGCATCCTAGGTTCTTCTGTTAAGGCTTTCAATATCTTCACCCTTCCGATACTTCCTAACCCCACTTCCACTGTCTTTGCAGCATTCATTTGTTTTCGTTGTTTAATGTCGTCCTGTTAGCTTTACTTTTCTTTGAATCATCGACTCAAGCTCTTCCAATGATTGAGATGGTATACCTATATCCCTCAATGAGTTCACCTCAATAATTTTTCTAGTGTGAAGATCATGCAAGTGGTCTTCTATGTCTAACTTTTTTAATTTGTATTCTTGCATCAGTTCCAATGAAGATAGTCGTATCTCCTTAAGCTCTGCATAATGTCTCTTTTTCATTCGCAAAGTTCTAACGAGGGCTAGTAGCGTATACGTCTGGTTCATTGATAGATCGTTAAAGTCATCAGGGGTCATAGAGGGCCTTATTCTGCCATATACTTCCCGTACCTGGTCAAGTGTTATTCTGTCCGAAGCTCGCGCCTCAGCAAGATTTCCCGAATAGAGAAGTAAATCTAACGCAAACCGTATGTCACTATTGTTGTGCGGCATTATCGTCATCTTTGCAATTTCATCGATCATATCCGATCCGATAGCTGTGACATTAAATGCTTCAGAACATCTTTTGACCAATATATCGGTAACCTGTTCGAGAGTGTATGGAAAAAATTCCATTGGAAATCGACCAAGTGTACTTATTTCAGCTTGGTCAAGTTTACCGTGGAATTCTTTGCTTCTGGCAATGAATATTACTCCCTTTACATCACATGAGCTGTCAGGTTCAAATTCATTGAGTCTTGTCAAATCATAGATTATTCCAGTATCCTTTGTAGTCTTGATTAGATAGTCAATCTCATCTAATATAATTAGACCGTACTTCCTTTTTAGGTGAAGATGATGTAAAAGATATCTAAGCATTTCCTCAGCGCTGAGCCCCTGCGATGGTAAATCAGGTGCAAATTTTTCTAACAAAAACCTGTACATACCATATTTGTTGCCGCCTTGGAGCTTCAAATTTACATAGGCTACATTGAGTGAATGTCCGTGATTAGCAAATTCCTCGGCTATAGTTTTGGAAGCTTTGAGAACACTAGATGTTTTTCCAAGTCCGGCAGGCCCAATCAGCTGTATTATAGAAAGAGGGAACTTTTCCGGGTTTGTGTATGATTCTTTAAAGACATCTCTTATCCTGTTTATCTCTCTTTCTCTATGTGGGAGTTCTATTGGAATATACCTTGGCGATAGCTTTGATCTATCTTTGAATATTTTGCTCTCTGACATAGTAGATTATCCAGAATACCCATAACTCTGATATAATATTACTTGCCGTATCAATTTCAGACTCTATCAAAATTCAACTATTTTATAACCAATTTATGATAAAAACACTTCCATCAGCAAACTTCACATCAGTTACGTGGCGGAAATCTTCATCCCTCTTAGAGGTCAGTTCGCCCGTCAGGCGCCACGTTCATCTAGTTATGTTAGTCAGTTACTGGGTATTAAATTTAACTTCGATAAAAACAACAAAAATCGTAACTCATCCTCATTTTAAGGCAAATGAAAATGAAAGAATGATCAGCTACCACATAGCAACTCCGCGCAGTGAACACTATGGTTTCCCCATGAAAAAGTTTAGGCGAATTAAGAAAATGCCGACTAGCAGGTTCTTCGTGTTTAGAACAAAGCAGATATTAATTGGGTGGCACATTTAACGTCGAGGTTTCATTTAGGTAATACTCTCTTGCGCCTACAAATATCTTGTAATAGCACTCGTTTACATCTTCCAAAGTAAGATCTCCATGCTTGTTGGCAGCCCTAGTAGTACAATTGAAGTATTTGGTCAGGGCGAATGCAGGCGCTATGGCGCTCAATACTACAGTACAGACGAAGACAACTGACATTATTGTCAGTAGTGTGGATTTTTTTGTGAAGCCCATATTGATGAGCTGATGCTATTTGTTTATAAGAAATATGTAGATAGGTTATGTGAGAAAATCATCAATGAAGATTTAGGTGCTTTGGACAGAGTGTTTTCTGCTGCATACCTAATCATCTAACAAATATGAAAAGTACTCACTTACTTTACTATGATTCGAATATCATTTCATTCTTGATGATACACTAATTATATATCGAGAGCAAATTCAGAATAAAGGTTTAAACGTCCATATTAACAATTAAATTCTTCGATTGAGCGAGCCAAATTTTTTGAATATTGTAGTCGCAATAGATGGTTCTGAACCATCATTTGATGCAGCTAATTATGCAATTAGCATTGCTGAATTATATAATTCACAATTAACAGCCGTATATGCGGTATCTGCACGGGTCCGCGACGATGTTGATTCAGATATGCCTGAAGAAAAAATGCCAGATCAGATTAGGAAAATTATGAATGAAGCAAAAATAGAGTCTGAACCCTGGTTTAAGAGAATTAGGAGTGCTATTGAGAGTGAAAGTTTAATCAATTTTCGCACAAAAATAATACTTAGTTCAGTGAAAGTTTCTGGGGTTATCGTCAACTATTCTGAAGATGCAAAAGTGGACCTCATAGTAGTTGGAACACGCGGGAGGTCTGGCTTTAAAAGGCTCCTTTTAGGAAGTGTTGCCTCTGATACCGTAATGTATGCGCATTGCCCTGTATTGGTAGTAAAGTGATTTCCGTTCATAGGTATGAAATATCATAATTAGATTCGTATCTCATCCTTGAGGACGATGATTGGCACCCATCCTATCTATCTTAATTTGCACCTCTCCATCGTACTTTGGTTTTACTGCTAATTGGGCAGGTGTATATATCA
>DASSCH010000065.1:0-5343 GCA_035697905.1 Nitrososphaeraceae archaeon | reverse complement strand
CATTAGTAACTACTGGTTCTTTTTCTGAAGACATTGCGGCTGGCCAAGGATGTATTGCTCTTGCAGCTGTAATCTTCGGCAGATGGAGACCTTTTTGGATAGTATTAGGGGCTCTCGTTTACGGAATGGTCAATGCAACTGCATTAGGGTTACAGTCTATAGGAACGACTATTCCATTTCAGTTTTTGCTTATGCTACCTTATTTACTACCAATTGCCATCCTGGCAGCTATGTATAAGAAGAGTGTCGCTCCCGCCGCATTGGCAACCCCCTACAAGAGAGGAGAAAGATAGGATCAGTTAGCTAAAGGGTAATCCGCTCTCTAACTCAGAGTGCTGGCCAAGATACAATCTTTCATTTTGGTTTAACCAACACATTCAACTCTAGCTTGATTTGCATTAATTATGTAGGGTAGGATCGCGAAATTATTTGGGAATATTTTGCAAGATGTCATAGTTGGTCTAGTTTACAAACTTTACTTTATTCCTTATCTTGCCTATTCCTTCAATCTCAACTTCTACGATGTCTCCGTGCTGTAAATATTTAAGATGTGAGGACATAGATAAAGCCGTTCCCCCAGGAGTTCCTGTTGATATTATATCCCCTGCTTCGAGCGTCATGACACTACTTAGACTAGTTATTATTCTCTCAATGTTTAGAACAAGCTTAGAAGTAGAGGAAGATTGTCGAACCTCTTCGTTTACTTTAGTGGTCAGCTGCAAATCATTTGGATTTGGGATGTCATCGCGGGTGACAATCCATGGGCCACATGGTCCAAATGAATCAAAGCTTTTGGCTCTACTGTATTGCTTATCAATAAATTGTACATCTCGCGCTGAAATGTCATTGAACACGAAATATCCACCTACGTATTCCAATGCCTTATTCATTTCTACGCTTCTACATTTCTTATCTATCACAAAAGCTAATTCTCCTTCATAATCAAGTTGCTTTACAGAAGAGGGACAAGTTATATCTTCAAATGCCCCAATCAAACTGGTTCTGGCCTTCATGTATATCACAGGGTCCTTAGGCGGAAACTTTCCAAAGCGTAACCAAGTATCCTGGTCTCTGTAATTAAATGCCAAACAAATTATCTTAAATGATCTAATTATTGGTGGAAGCAATCGAAAGTTGAAGATATTATGGGTTAGATTCAATCCATCAATAATCTTTTCAATTCGATCTGAATACCCTTCAAAGATGAATTGTTCTAAAGTGGGAGGGATTTGAATATTAGTTTGAGACTTGATTTCGTCAGCTGTAATTGCATCTCCATTATTGTTTACAATTGCGTAAGTATCAGAATAAGGGTCAGACATTCTGTCCGTCATTCTAGAATTCTTTCCAGCCTCGCCCATACCTTCGGCCGCTGCCGATCCCTTCGACTCTACATTTTCTTTCCCGACCCTAGCGATCCTCACATCAATTGACTTGCGATCTAAATAGGCTAACTAGCTTTTAAGTAGCTTTGATCAGAATCAACCTTCTCCTCCATCTCAAGCTTGTGCAACTGTAGCCTTTCACTTAGAAAATGGTATTTAAGACGCAGAATCTGACAGGCTAGAAGAGCAGCGTTATACGCGGAATCTATGCCTACCGTGGCAACTGGGACCCCTTGAGGCATCTGGATCATAGATAGCAATGAATCTGTACCGCTACCTAACAGTGATGATGAAGCATGTGACAAAGGTATCCCAATTACAGGGAGATTGGTTAAAGAAGCTATCAATCCGGGGAGATGTGCTGATCCGGTTCCGCAAGCGAGGACAACTTCTATTCCCCTAACTTCAAGACTACTTGCATACTTGATCGCCCTATTTGGTGATCTGTGAGCGGCGACGATGGATGTTTCGTATGGGATACCAAAGTTTTCCAAAACCGAGCATGCACCATGAATTTTGTTGAACAATTCAATTGATGGAGCAACGACCGAAACCAAGGTGTGGTCTAAAGAAGTGCCTTGTACACTTTTTAAACGTCTTTTTCTGAGCTTTAATGTTGACTTCATATAGCGACAGAGTTGATAGGATAAGATTTTGTTTTTAAGTCTATATTGAACATTCACAAAGAAATGAGACATAAACCTAGATGGCCAATTGATTATCTAGAAGCTGCTGGCAAATTGACGCTGTTCTACAAGTTCTGTCTCCTTACTAATTGTATGCCTATTTGCTGTAAGGATTATGAAATTGTTAAACAATATTCATGATTTGCATATATCCACAATGGTGTCTATACTGATATATGTAGCGATTTTTCAAAATCATATATTAAGGATATAAAGTCGGCACAATAGTAGCTAACATTGCGACAAGAAAAAGTGAGGCAGGGAAGAGGATCAAAAGGGAAAAAAATAGGACACTACAACAAGATTAGCTCCTTCAAATATGAAAGAAAGACGTGGTGTTGCTGCTGTCACCGACGACAATAAAGAGGATGAGCAAATTAGTGCCGGATTTTTCCAGTACAAAAGCTGCAGGATCCAGCATTCATGAGCTCTCCAAGCTCATTTCTTTAAAGTCGTTGTCACCGGTCGATCTGGTTGAAGATACTCTTGAGAGGATCGATGCCCTAAACGGAGAGCTTCACGCATACATAACTGTGATGGGAGATTCTGCTAGAAGGGAAGCGAAAAAAGCAGAAGCGGATATACTTGATGGTAAATACTTGGGTCCATTACATGGAATCCCTGTGAGTTTGAAGGATCTAATTTACGTTAGCGGAGTAAGGAGTACCAGTGGCTCAAGGATCCTATCAGACTTTGTGCCTGATTATGATGCTACTGTAGTCAGGAGACTCAAGGAAGCTGGAGCAATTATAGTTGGCATGAACAATACTCATGAATTCGCTTGCGGAATTACCAACATAAATCCCCATTATGGTTCATCAAAAAACCCATGGGATCTCAGTAGAATGTCTGGAGGTTCCAGCGGTGGTTCTGCAGTTGCTGTGAGCGCAGGGATGGCCGTAGGCGCTCTCGGAACCGATACCAGTGGTTCTATCCGCGTTCCTTCATCACTTTGTGGGCTTTTCGGTCTAAAACCCACATACGGCAGAGTCAGCAAATATGGAGTCATGCCATTAGCTCCCTCGATCGATCACGTGGGGCCAATTGCGCGAACTGCTTGGGACACGGCGGCACTATTACAAGCTATTGCTGGCTATGATACATTGGATGAATCAACAGTAGACTTACCCGTTCCTGATTACCTTCAAAGAGTATCTGAGACTTTGGACAAGCCGAGAAAATTTGCTTTGGGTGTGCCAAGACAGTACTTTTTTGACCTGATCGATTCAAGGGTTATGGAGATCTTTGAAAATTGCTTGGATGAGATGCACGGATGTGGAGTTTCTACAGTTCCAGTTACCTTAAATGAGACACACAAGATTGCTGATGCTTGGAAGGCGTTCCGATTAGGCGAATCGGCGGCAGTTCATTCCTTATGGCTAAATTCTAGGCGCGATGATTACGGAAGCGATGTGTTAGCCATGCTTGAAAGGGGATCTAGGATTACTGCTGTTGAATATATAACTGCTCTTCGCTACAAGAAGGAACTAAGGGATGCCTTTTTGAGCTCTATGAAGGGACTTGATGGCCTAATAGTACCAACAACTGCCATCTGCGCCCCTAGGCTGGAAGATACCTCAATAGACATCAATGGAAAAAGTACGGAGGTTTATATTGCACTCAGTAGACTCACTACTGTCTTTGACATCATAGGCCTGCCTTCCCTTAATGTCCCTGCAGGTCTTGTCGACGGCAGCCTTCCGGTTGGAGTTCAGCTCATCGGAAGGGAGTTTGACGAAGATCTCCTTCTCTGTCTTGCTAACATGTATGAGAGGAATTCAAAGATTATTGAGAGAATGGTTGCGCCGCCCTCTCTGAACGATAGGAACATATGAACTCCTAATAGCTCTAATGCATGCAAGTTAGATCGTTGCATCAATGAAATTATTCCTTATTTATCATATATTCTGCAAACATAAAGGATGATAGTTAATCCTTATATCAATCGGTATTATATCGAGTACTACTTGAATCAAAATTTGAAATTTCTTCCCGAAGTGACTAGACCTGCTAATTATCAAATGGAATTTTGTATTGCGAATCAGCAGCGTTTTTTTTTTGGGTTGATTATGAATGTTGAGAAATGATAATATGGTAGTAGAATTTGAGGGCGAATATTGATGAATAAAACTAACCCTCCAAGATTAAGAAAGTCCGACAATGATATGTCAGCAGGAGTTAGAAAGGAAATTGTGAACAGGGTTGAAAGAGACTATGAGGATTTTAAGGAGAGTCATACATTTAAATTTCCTACGTGGCTTTACGGTCCTGTAAAAGGGAAACTTCTAACCATTGAAGTTGAAGATTGTCCACGGTTTGGCGACAAAGCATTTGTTGAATTTGACTCGGCTAGAACGGCATTCATAAGCGTGGATATGCAAGTTGATTTCTGCGGTCCAATGGGGTACGTAGATGTAATGGGATATGATCTGGGGTTAACGTCCGCTCCCATAAAGCCGATCATGTATGTCTTGGAGACAATCCGAAATGGAACAGACATTAAAGTTGTGCATACAAGGGAAGGGCATCTTCCGGATCTCTCCGATGCCCCTTACAATAAAATACTTCGTAGCAAGATAATTGGTAACGGAGTAGGAATCGGTGATACTCCTAAAGGAGGCTTGGGAAGATTACTCATAAGGGGTGAAAAGAATTGGGATATCATAGACGATGTTTACCCAATTCCAGGGGAATATATTATAGACAAGGCAGGCAAGGGTGCATTTGGTCAGAGTAACCTACCATTGATTTTGCGGAATCTAGGTATAACTCATCTTGTTATAACAGGAATCACGACTGATGTATGCGTCCACACCATAATGAGAGAAGCCAACGACAATGGTTACTGGTGTCTGCTATTAAAGGACGGCACCGGTGCCACTGATTATGACAATTATCAAGCTGCCCTGAAGCAAATAAAGATGCAAGGTGGTGTCTTCGGGTGGGTTTCGGACTCGTCCAGATTCGTAAAGGCAGTAAAATCAGCCTTCTGAAATAAAAGTCCCATCTATCGTTGTATGTATGATGGTTGGTACTCATCCCGCTTTAGTACCTAAATTTCTCCTACGATACCACGAATCCTGTAATATACGAAGCCAAGATTCAATTTGATGCATATAAGTTGATAGAAATCGCTGACCATTCGACAATAGAATATTAGGGTTTGTCTATTACCATCAGGTTTGGCTTCAATTGTTCTTCTCTTTATTATTACGCAAACGTAATTCAATACCACAGTGTTTCCTGAATTCATATCATATAGCAGCAAATCA
>DASSCH010000064.1:0-3591 GCA_035697905.1 Nitrososphaeraceae archaeon | reverse complement strand
AGTTGGAAGGTCTGTTTTGCCATGGATTTCTTGAGGATTATTCAAATTTTCCTACAGTAAGCATTGGGTCCACTTTTTGAACGTTTTCTTAATTTAGGCAGGCCCAAAGGGACTCGGCAAAAAAACTTCAAAATTTGGACTCAATGGGTCGGTTACATACATGAAAATCGAGTTTCCGTTATTTGGATATCGTGTTGGTTGTTTCTAGTTTTTGCCATAATAGGACGGATCCAATCGTTTGCACATCTACTTGTTCAGCCCGTAGAGAACACATTTCCTGTTCTTAGAAAATCGAAGACTTCGAGGCCTATTCGACTTTAAGCTTCTCGGTTTCATTTCGATGAAATTCACAAATATTAACGGTAACCTTCTTGCTGTCCCATTCAACGGCACAACCACAAAGGAACCTTTCAGATTTCACTAGTTTGTGATCTTTAGAAGTTTCATTTAGGCTTTAGACGTCGCAGTGTCATACTCAAGCAAGCTGCGGGCAATAATTCGTCATAAGGGAGGGTTTCTTCCCAATATCACCGCCATTCATGTTCGCCTTTAGATTTACGGAAATTTTGCTGAGATTAGCATTTTCAGCAAATGCCTTGGCGTGTAGAAACATGATTTTTGAACGATTTTTTTTAGCGGGCCCAGAGGAATATGGCTGAAATTTCGAAGTATCCTGTTAAAAGAGACTCCGGCGAAGGTGCATGCTGCAAGCCCAATCCCTCGAATTTGACGCCAGTGAAACGCTCTTCTTCTACATATATGGTAACATACTTCAATTCTAGACAGCCAATAAGAAATTACATCTTAGAGTCTTGATGAGTAAGTGATTTCACAAGCGGCAGAGTAAATGTAAATGTTGCGCCTTTTTCATCTTTATTGTTCTCGGCCCATATCTTACCACCATGAGCTTCAATAATCTTCTTTGAAAGATAGAGCCCAAGCCCAGTGCCTGTCTCCGACTTTGATGCAAACTTGGTAAACAGCCTCGGCATTAGTTCAGGATCGATGCTCCTTCCAGTGTCCTTGATGGAAATGATGGCATTCCTACCTTCTAGGCTTGATGTTATAGTGATAGTACCAGAATCTGTGAACTTTATAGCGTTTCTGAGGAGGTTTGACACTACTTCATATATTCGCGTTTTATCTGCTTCAAGCATTATTGGCTCATCAGGCGCATGGTATACGATTTCTATAGCGTCCGCTTTCTCACCTGGGCTTGACTTGATATCGTGGATTACATTTCTGATCTTTTGTACAAGGTTGAAATTTTCTTTACTTAAGTCCAGAGACTTGTTGTTTTCAATTCGTGAAACATCAAGCAGATTGCTGGTAAGCTTCTCAAGCCTTCTTGCGTTCCTATTTAGAACATCTACCATTCCGATAATCTCCTCTATGGATGATGCCAAAGAGGAGGACCTATAGTTTGAATCAGATCGGGCCGGAACGGCGGGACTAGCAGCATCCTGTAGTTGCCTGTAAACAACCTCTTCCTGCTCCCGACTTTGCAATTGTCTGGCAAGGTTCAATATTCTATCTCGTACGACCTCCGACAATCCAAGTAATGGTTGTATTGGCGTCCTAAGCTCATGTGCCGCTATGTTAATGAATTCTTTCATGGCTTTCTCATTTCCTTCTAGTTTAATGTTTGCTATACGTAGATTCTCTGCAAATTCTGTTATCTTCCAAAGGTTATCAAATATGATTGCATATGAGCTGGCAACAGATCTAATATTTGAGTAAGTAGCTATGCCACCAGCCAGGTAAGGGTCATCCAGAGTATCATCTCTTAATTCCCAGCTCATAAACTCGCTTCTATCAGAAATCATGATGGTAATTCTTGTATTCAGATCTACCTCAGTGAATCTAAGATTTATAGATGGAGATATTTGTCCTACTTTTGCCATCTGCTCGTTTTCTTCAATATGGTCTACGGTGCCTCTTGGTACCAACAACTTTATTTCCACA
Organism: Nitrososphaeraceae archaeon; assembly: GCA_035697905.1. GTDB lineage: Archaea > Thermoproteota > Nitrososphaeria > Nitrososphaerales > Nitrososphaeraceae > TH5896. The sequence goes on along the minus strand of DASSCH010000064.1, from coordinate 1,626 downwards.
CCATTTTCAGAAATTTTTCTATAAATGCTGGCTGCCTCGCCTAACAAAGCCAAACTGAATGTGCGCGGCGTCGCAAATAGAACTAAGAGCTCTTTCTGTGTTTTGTTCATTATATCAAAGGCACGGCTAATTGATTTCTGAGTGTCTTCTATGATCTCTAATTTTTCTGGTGACTTGCCTTCCTCAATCTCCCTTATTCTTTTTTTGGCTAGTATTGCTTTGTTCCATAACATTTCAAAGAAGTATTGCTGTTGTTCTACAAACGCCATGACGTTGCTACTAATAAGCTGAGGTAATTTCCCGTCATGTGTATTTGCTATACCTGCATATTTCGCTCTATCAGCTATCACAAAATTGCCTTTGATTCCTTCTAGGTGACGTACATCTCCAAAATTCATTATCTCTTTGCAATAGGAGATATTAGTTGTAGTAATTTCAGTTATGATCCTTATCTTTACTCCTCTATTCTTAAGTTCAAAATAAGCCTTCTTTATTGGTTCAATCTCAAGTATTGGAGATACACCAGTACTATCTAGGCAAAGATCATATGTAGTCTGTATCTTTGACAATACTTCTAGCGAGCGGGAAACAATATTATCAATGCCATACCATACTTCTGTGCTTTCAGAATTATTATTACTCTCTGTCATGCAGCAGGGCTGTCACCTTTAGAATTGCATCAGGCATAAAACATGATATGATAAAATGTTATATCTGCATTTTCTATAATGCAATCTACGCGTCATCCGAGGCTAAACGGGTACCTCTTCAAAACTGATGCAGGACCTTATGCCCCTGAGGCTCTTAAGAAGGAATGTGTCACCAAAGAACAACAATATTCTGTAAGGGCAGGACTCATAATAGTAAATAAATTCAATAATTTTTATGCCATTGGTCGACTTGATCAGGAGAAGATCGTAGTGTCTAAGGTAGATCAGGAGAAGAGAAGCTGGCAGCGTCTGAATCAAAGGAATCAAAACCGTCCCATTATCAAAACCGAAATTATCTCTCGTATGTTGGGTAAGATAGGAGAGATAGAGAAGCAGCAGAAAGAAGAAGATGATGAGAGAAAAATAGCGAATCCGAATGATGGAGGCAAATAGCGACTTTTTAGCAGGCCCGGAGGGATCCGGCAGAAAAAACTTCAAGAATTAGACCCAATGCAACTAAAAGGCGGGTCTAGCAGGATTAGATGTTGATATAGTGTTGATATAGTAATGGATTCAATGGTGGTTGTTAGCATCCACATTTTGTCGCTGTCAATTGCATCTAGTATGAGGTCTTTTGCTTTTTCAAACTGTCTATATTCCTACCATCACATTGCTATTTAGCGAGACCAAAGTTAGTCTCAGACAACAGTCACCTAAACTACATGGTCTAGAAAATGACTCTGCCGGGAAAGAAGGAATTAATACAATGCAAAAGGATGTTTAATAGCATACAAGTGAGAGGACTAAAGGATAATGATAAGGTAGTGCTAAAAAGGGGGAAATGATATCATAAAATACAATAAATGGGCAAGGTTCTTCTGCAACGATACGAAAAAAACCCGATACTTATCCCTAATGAAGCTAACTGGTGGGAATCAAAAGCTGTTTTCAATTGTGCAATCTTGCACTATGAGAA
>DASSCH010000063.1:0-2997 GCA_035697905.1 Nitrososphaeraceae archaeon | reverse complement strand
GCAGTACATAACATGAACCCGGCTCAATCAATAGCAGTCATAAAAGGGATTGAGTTCCTTCTGGGGGAACTTATGTCCAACTTCTCTGGAGATCTAGCCAGAGGAACACTAAAAAATCACATTATCCTAATTTGGGAGAATTAGCACATGGAGCTCTACTGGAATTTAGGTTAAAATAAAGAGATGTATGAGATGGATCATCTCGGGGAGATTTTCGACTCCTTCTCCAAATTCGTTAATAACCTTGAAGCGAATTGCCATCATCCCCAACTTTCGCGCCTCCGTAATATGATCTTTATTTTCAGTCACGAACACAACATTGTGGTATGGCAGATCCGTCTCAATCTTATCGATCGCAGCTCTAAAAATTCTGCTATCAGGCTTGCTAAAACCAACTTCATTAGATAAGGTAATCTTCTGTTCGAATGGCTTAAAGAATTTATCAAACCCTAATCCATCGATGAGATGATAGTATTCTTTGGAAAGACCTTGATAATCGGAAACAAGAGCAAGAACAGGGGGAGTTCCTGATTTGTCTTTAATTACTGCAAGTTCTGAAAGCAATTCCAGTGCGCCGGGCATAATAGTATCTCTCCCCGATAAAGTATGTTCAAGTGTGTTGCCCAAATCAAATAAGATCACTTTCATCGAATACAATAGAAAATGGTGAAGATAAAAGTATATCTATCAATCTCTTCACTTAGAAATTGATGCGGTTAGTCCAAATGAATTTCTTGTTCTGAAAATGCAGCAGGTTCATGGTAAGGTTGATTTGAGTCACATGAATAGTTATATCGAAATGTGCTCATCTACTCTCCTTGATACCATATCACGTATTATAAATCCATTCTCGACATATGGAACATGACTTCTAAATACGCTCTTACCGCGCACTCGATCTTCATGGTCCATTATTATTGCGGTATTATCTTGTTCGCCACGAGCTAGCTCTTCCGCCATAGTACCACGTACATCAACATAACCTGCATAACCGAATGTTAGCTTATTCAATGAGTTCAATATATTGAAATACTCAACAGGCTGCAAACCATAAATAAAATTCTTAAATAATGCAAAAAGTCTATGTCTCCACCAATCAGCAATGTACCCTTTCATCGCTATCTCATTGTCTGGGAGCTTGTACCAATATTCCTTCCAGTGGTAATCAGTGCCAACTGTCAATATCTTACCAGTTGCATTTACAACTATATCATACCTTTCGGAATCGGGCAATTCAGGACTGACCTCGACTCCAAAGAGTCTCATATTCTCTGCTTGAATTATTTCCAGATTTCTATTATCTTTAAAATGCTTATGGTTTAGCCAAAAAAACCATAGCCGAATAACAAAAATATTCTCTGTGAGTCTGAATAAGTTGGAGCAGAATGATGCACCACGCAAATCCCCCACAATTGACGCAATTTCTTTGTGATCACCTAATTTAACACGAACAATGTCTTTCTTTTTCCTTGAACGTTTTCGTTCCAAGCTTATTTTAAACCTTGGAACGGCGGGGACACTATAGTATATATTTGAAATTAGAGGATTCAAAAGTTCAGGGAACCATCTAGGGTAATAAAGACCTACAGAAGTCCCTTCAAAAGATAAGCTTTCATTATCATCTCCAATTTGTACTTGTCTTATAATCGGGGACTGGCCTTCTAAAGGATATAGCTTAATTCGAACATCTGAGTCATTGTACTCATCTGTCTCTGCATGATTTCCAAATTCACTTTCGACATTAAGGGTTAAATTGTGAATTTTCGCCTCTGCACCGCTCTTGTGATTGATAAACATGTATGAATTCTGAGATTCTTTTGGTCTCAGAGAAAGTATACTTCCTAATTCGTCCCCTCCTCCCCAACTTATTTCGATGCCTACATCGCCAGTATCGTCGTCTACGAGGCCGCAGCATTTTTCCTTGTTTATGATAAAATTTTTTGGTCTGATAGTGAGATTCGTATTTTCTTCTCCATTATTTGTGACAAGCAATTTCAAGGTTGAAACACAAAACGGCAGATAAATTAAATTATAAATACTATTAGACCCTCTTGTGGCATTCACCACTTCGATTTTGCATTGGGCCACGGTATCCTTACCTTGGGCCTATTATAAAAGAATATCTAGATCATGATATTTATGTAATTAATACTCTATACGGATCCAGGGAAGTGTGAACTTCGCATAACCACACCTCAACTATCTCTGATGTTAATGTGGACCTCGTTAGAAACATTCGTTCCTTTAGCTTAGCGACAGACAAATTTAACATTCCCAAACTTTCACTTCTGTCAAATTGTCCAAAAATGCTTTAAGCCGTGATGAGAAATCACTCGAGGTATTGACTAGACGGAAGCTTGGCCCGAGAATTCTGGATTGTGAAACGTTACCTAGGGTAAATAGTCTCGCAGTTGGCGGTAACGACATCTTCTTCGTTACTAATTGTTGCTCCATCATCTCCTGGGCCACAGATTATTTCGTCTGCTGCGCCGTCTGGCGAAATACCCTCTGAGTAATCACTGTGACGAATGTAATCATTTCCTTCGTTCCCATTTAGGATATCCCGTCGCGCACTGCCGGATATGGAATCCCCGCCATCTTGACCCTCAATGGTGTCATCTCCATCATCACCTACTAACATGTCATCGCCATATCCACCATATACGTTTCGTTTCCAGGTCCAGCAGTAATATAATCGGTTCCTGCATCACTATAGATGGTATCGCTCCCTGCACCGCTTCTAATTGAATCAATGCCACTTCCAGCGTATATAGTGTCATCACCATCCAATGCTTCGATCCAGTCTCCTGAAGTGGTTCCTTCTATGTTGTCACGTCCATTTGTACCACGACATGGTTGCTCTTGGGTAGTTCCAATAGGACAATAAATGGTGCCACCCGGTCTGTCCTTTGGAATGTCAATGCCTCCACCTTCTATAGCCTCCATTGTATTAGGAAAAGGGCATGGTTTTCCTTTCCAGTCCACAACGCATCCTGC